>JANPKR010000463.1:0-7943 GCA_031426175.1 Hydrogenophaga sp.
TGAAGAAGGCATGGGCTTTGAAGGCCTGCCACCAGGCTGCAACCCGGCCGCGCCGCGCGACCGGCTGTACTTCGTGAGCGACATCTACCCCGAGCACGTGGTGCTCGACGGCAACCACCCGCTGGCGGGCATTGCGCTGCGCATCTCGATGAAGGTACACGCGGTGCGAGAAGCGACCGAAGCCGAGGTGGGCAAGGGCTCGATGGGCACCGGCTTCTTCCGCATGCAAGTGGACGAGCCCGACGAGTTACAGGGCCCGGGCATCACGCCGCCCGGTCCACGAACATTGCACTGAAGAGCAACCGCTTCAACCGCGACCGGTGGACCCGTAGCCCCCAGCGCCGCGCTCGCTCGCGGCCTCGAAGTCGTCCACCACGTTGAACTGCGCCTGGACCACGGGCACGATCACCATCTGCGCGATGCGCTCCATGGGCTCGATGGTGAAGGGCACGCCGCTGCGGTTCCAGGCGCTCACCATGAGCTGGCCCTGGTAGTCGCTGTCGATCAGGCCCACCAGATTGCCCAGCACGATGCCGTGTTTGTGGCCCAGCCCCGAGCGCGGCAAGATCATGGCGGCAAAACCGGGGTCCGCCAGGTGGATGGCCAGGCCCGTGGGCACCAGTTGCCAGGCATTGGGCGCCAGCGTCAGTGGTGCATCGAGGCAGGCCCGCAAATCAAGACCCGCACTGCCGCCGGTGGCGTAGGCGGGCAGCTGGTCCGCCATGCGCGGGTCCAGCACTTTCACATCGATGCGCATTCAGCAGACTCCCGTTCGGCAGCTCAGGGCTTTTTCTTCATCGACTCTTCGAGCGCCTTGGCCGGATCGACTTCGGGCTCGGCTGGAGGCGGCTCCAGACCGGGTGGCGTGGCCGGCGCGCCCTCAGCTGCGGGCTCGGTGCCTGCTGCCCCAGGCGCCGCTTCTTCCGGCTGCGCTTCTTCCTCCATACCGGGCATGTTGCGCAACATGTCGGTGACCGCCGCGTCGTCCACCACCACCTTGGCACCCAGGCTGCCTGTGACCAGCGTGGGGTAGGCGATGACCACCACCACCATGATCAGTTGCAGGATGATGAATGCGATGGAGCCTTTGTAGATCTGTGCGGTGGTCACGGCAGGAATCCGCTCCTTCGTGACGTGGTCGGTGTAGTCGCTGCGAGCGGCCACGCTGCGCAGGTAGAACAGCGCAAATCCGAACGGCGGCGTGAGGAACGAGGTCTGCAGGTTCATGGCCAGGATCACGCCGAACCAGATCAGGTCGATGCCCAGCTTGTCGGCCACGGGCGCCAGCAGCGGGATCACGATGAAGGCGATCTCGAAGAAGTCGATGAACATGCCCAGCACGAACACCAGGACGTTCACCACCAGCAAGAAGCCCATCTGACCACCCGGCATCTTGTCGAACAGGTGCTCGACCCAGATGTGGCCGTCGGCCGCGTTGAAGGTGAAGCTGAAGACGGTGGAGCCGATCAGGATGAACAGCACGAAGATGGCGAGCTTGGTGGTGCTCTCCAGCGCCTGCTTGAGCAAGTCGAACGTCAAGGCGCGGCGCGCACCGGCCATGATCATGGCACCCAGCGCGCCCATGGCGCCGCCTTCGGTGGGGGTGGCGATGCCCAGAAAGATCGTACCCAGCACCAGGAAGATCAGCACCAGCGGCGGGATCAACACAAAGGTGACCTGCTCGGCCAGCCGGGACAACAAGCCCAGACGGAACAGGCGGTTGAGCAAAGCCAACGTCAGTGCGAGCAGCGAGCCCACCGTGATGGACATGATCACCACCTCATCACCCGCCGGGCTCATCTCCCGGCCAATCAGCGGGTTGATGATGGACTCGTGCACCTGGGACCAGGCCACGCTGACCGCAGCGCACAGCACCAGAAGCACCAGCAGGGAGCGGTGACCACTGGACCCATCAGGCTCGTTGTAAATGCGTGCTTCGGCCGGCAGCGCCGGCACCCAGCCCGGCTTGACGATGGCAACGCCTGCGATGAACAGCAGGTACAGGCCCACCAGCAACAGACCGGGTATGAGGGCACCGGCGTACATGTCGCCCACCGAACGACCGAGCTGGTCGGCCAGCACGATCAACACGAGCGAGGGCGGGATGGCCTGCGCCAGCGTGCCCGAGGCGGTGATAGTGCCGGTGGCGATCGTGCGGTTGTAGCCGTAACGCAGCATGATGGGCAGCGAGATCAGGCCCATGGAGATCACTGCGGCGGCCACCACGCCGGTGGTCGCCGCCAGCAGCGCACCCACCAGAATCACCGCCACGGCCAGACCGCCGCGCACCGGGCCGAACACTTGCGCCACGGTGGACAGCAGGTCCTCGGCCATGCGGCTTCGCTCCAGGATGATGCCCATGAGCGTGAAGAAGGGAATGGCCAGCAGCGTGTCGTTCTGCATGATGCCGAACACCCGCAATGGCAAGGCCTGGAACAGGTTGGACGGGAACAGGCCGGCCTCCATGCCGATGAAGCCGAAGAACAGACCTGTGGCCGCCAGCGCAAAGGCCACCGGGAAGCCGGACAGCAGGAAGACCAGCAGGCCCGCGAACATCAGCGGGACGAATTGGGCGGAGATGAATTCGATCATGATCAGTGCGCTCCCTTGAGGCGCTTATCGGCTTCTTCAAGCAGCTGTTGTGCCAGCAGCTCCTCGTCGCTCGGACCACCCTGGGCCAACACGTCTGGCCCGTTGCCGGTGAGGAAAGCGATGCGCTTGATGAGCTCGCTCACGCCCTGCAAGAACAAGATGAAAAATCCCAAGGGGATCAAGCCATAGACCGGCCAGCGGATGAGCCCGCCGGCGTTGGACGACATCTCGCCCGTGGTCCACGCTCGTTCGAACAGCGGCCAGCCCAAGGTGGCCATCATGTAGCACAGCGGGAACAGAAAAATCAGGATACCGACCACGTCGACCCAGTTGCGCCCGCGCGGGCTGAACTTGGACGAAATGAAGTCGATGCGCACATGCGCGTTGCGCAAAAAGGCGTAACCACTGCCCAACATGAAGACCGCCGCGAACAGGTACCACTGGATTTCCAGCAACGCGTTGGAGCTGTTGTCGAAGAGCTTGCGCACGATGGCGTTGCCGGCGCTGATGAGGGTGGTGGCCAGGATGAACCACATGACCAGCTTGCCGATCAGATCGCTCATGGCGTCGATCAGGCGGGAGATTTTCAGAAGGAATGGCATGGCATGTCCCCAGGGGGAGTGAACGCAAAAAGAGTCGCAGAGTCTACAGAAGCGGCACAGGCGTCATTCAGGCGCGCAGTCTGGAGACGTTGAGTCGCGCGAGGCGTTGCGCCATCCGAGCAAAAAACCCCGCCAGGGCGGGGCTTCTTGCCGGAGCTCGGGACCGATTACAGCTTGGCCGCTTGCATGTAGCGGTCAAACTGGGCTTCGGTGAAGCGGAACCACAGGTTCTGGTCTTTGCGGAAGGCCGCGTAGTCCGTGTAGATCTTCTTCCACTTCGGGTTTTTGGCGCTGTTGTCCGCGTAGAGCTCCATCGAGTTCTTGAACGCGGCGTCCATCACGGCTTTGGGGAATGCCAGCACTTTGGTGCCCGAGGCCACCAACTGCTTGAGGGCGCCTGGGTTCAGAGCGTCGTACTTGGCCTGCATGGTGGTGTGGGCGATGGCCGCAGCGCATTCCACGATGGCCTTGTTCTCCGGCGACAGTGCGTTGTATGCCTTGTTGTTGACGTACAGCGAGAGTTGCGGACCACCTTCCCACCAGCCGGGGTAGTAGTAGTTCGGTGCGACCTTGTTGAAGCCGAGCTTCTGGTCGTCGTAAGGGCCGACCCACTCGGTCGCATCGATGGTGCCTTTTTCCAGCGCCTGGTAGATCTCGCCACCGGGGATGTTCTGTGGCACGCCGCCCATGGTGGTGAGCACCTTGCCGGCAAAACCACCGATGCGCATCTTCAGACCCTTGATGTCGGCCAGGGTCTTGATTTCCTTGCGGTACCAGCCACCCATCTGTGCGCCCGTGTTGCCCATGGGAAAGTTGACAATGTTGTAGCCCTCATAGAACTCCCGGAACAGCTTCATGCCGTTGCCTTCGTACATCCATGCGGTCATCTGGCGGCTGTTGAGACCAAAGGGAATCGCGCAGTCCAGTGCGAAAGTGTCGTCCTTGCCGAAGAAGTAGTAGGGCGCGGTGTGGGCGCACTCCACAGTGCCTTCCTGCACGCCATCCACCACACCGAAGGCGGGCATGAGTTCTCCGCCCGGATGTACCGTGATCGAGAATTTGCCGCCGGACATTTCACCAACCTTCTTGGCAAAAACATCGGCCGCACCGTAGATGGTGTCAAGGGCCTTGGGGAAGCTTGAGGCCAGACGCCAGCGAATGGCGGCTTGGGCATGCACCGCAGGCGCGGCACCAGCGGCCAGCACGCCGGCAATACCTGCGTGCTTGATGAGTGAACGACGATCCATGTTGTTTGACTCCGTGGTTGGAATGGGGACACCCAACCCGGCCAGCCGGGCTGGAGACTTGTCAGGTCCACGGAAATTGTAGGAACGCCCCCACGCTTGGGCTCGGGGGTTTTCCCTCGAAAAATGGCCCCTTCCCGGGACCATTCAGCCTCGTGCAAGCTTCAGAATGCTCAGCCCACGACCTTCAAGCCCGGTGCTGCATGCAGCAGTGAGCCGAATCGCGCGCGAATGGAGGCCTCGATGCCGGTGGCATCCAGACCCAGCGCGGCGAGCAGTTTGGCAGGGTCACCATGTTCGGAGAACTCGTCGGGCAAGCCGAGCGTGAGCACCGGCGTCTGCAAGCCCTCGGCGTGCAGCGCCTCCATCACCGCGCTGCCCGCACCGCCTGGAATGCAACCTTCTTCCACCGTGACCAATGCGTCGTGGGTCAGGGCAAGTTCGCGCAGCAGCTCAACGTCCAGCGGCTTGGCCCAGCGCATGTTGGCCACCGTGGCGCCGAGCTTCTCGGCCGCAGCCATGGCAGGGTGGAGCAAGGTGCCAAAGGCCAGGATGGCCACGCCCTTGCCCTGGCGCCGCACCTCGCCCTTGCCGAACGGAAGACCGTCCAGGCTGGCGGGGATGGCGGCGCCCACACCGGCGCCGCGCGGATACCGCACGGCCACTGGCTGGTTCTGCGCGTGCGCGGTGGAGAGCAACTGTCGGCACTCGGCCTCATCAGCCGGGCACGCAATCGCCATGTTGGGTATGCAACGCAGGTAGGCGATGTCGTAGGCACCCGCGTGGGTGGCGCCATCGGCCCCCACCAGACCCGCGCGATCGAGCGCAAACACCATGGGCAGGTTTTGCAGCGCCACATCGTGGATGAGCTGGTCGTAACCGCGTTGCAGGAAAGTGGAGTAGATCGCCACCACGGGCTTGAGGCCCTCACAAGCCAGGCCGGCGGCGAAGGTCACGGCGTGCTGCTCGGCAATGCCCACGTCGAAATAGCGCTTGGGAAAGCGGCGCTCGAACTCGACCATGCCCGAGCCTTCGCGCATGGCGGGCGTGATGCCCACCAGGCGCTCGTCGGCTGCCGCCATGTCGCACAGCCACTGGCCAAACACCTGGGTGAAGGTGGTCTTGGGCACCGCGGTCGATTTCACGATGCCCACCGCCGGGTCGAAGGTGCTCGGGCCGTGGTATGCGATCGGGTCGTTTTCGGCCAGCTTGTAGCCCTGTCCCTTTTTGGTGACCACATGAAGGAACTGCGGCCCGCTGTCGGTTTCCAGCAGATGGCGAATGTTCTCCAGCGTGGGGATCAGCGAGTTCAGGTCGTGCCCGTCGATGGGGCCGATGTAGTTGAAGCCGAACTTCTCGAACAGCGTCGCCGGCACCACCATGCCCTTGGCCTGTTCTTCCAGGCGTTTGGCCAATTCAAACAAGGGCGGCGCACCCTTGAGGACCTGCTTGCCCACGTTTTTCGCCGCTGCATAGAACTGCCCGCTCATGAGCTGGGCGAGGTAGCGGTTGAGCGCGCCCACCGGCGGCGAGATCGACATGTCGTTGTCGTTGAGCACCACGAGCAGGCGGCCTTCGGCCACGCCGGCGTTGTTGAGCGCTTCGAAAGCCATGCCCGCGGTCATGGCGCCGTCGCCGATGATGGCCACGGCGTTGCGGTGTTCGCCCTTGATCTTCGCGCCCATGGCCATGCCGAGCGCAGCGGAGATGCTGGTGGACGAGTGAGCCGTGCCGAAGGTGTCGAACTCGCTTTCGGAGCGGCGCGGAAAACCGCTGATACCACCCAGCTGGCGCAGTGTGCTCATGCGGTCGCGCCGCCCGGTCAGGATCTTGTGCGGGTAGGTCTGGTGACCCACGTCCCAGACCAGGCGGTCTTCGGGCGTGTTGAACACGTAGTGCAGCGCCAGCGTGAGCTCCACCGTGCCGAGGTTGGAGCTCAGGTGGCCGCCGGTGCGCGCCACGCTTTGCAGCAGGTAGGTGCGCAGCTCGTCAGCCAAAGGCAGGAGCTGCGCGCGGCTGAGGCGGCGCACATCGGCCGGAGACTCGATGGAAGACAGCAAAGAACTCATGGGCAGGTGTGTTCGGGTCATGAATGAATGAACGGGTCTCAGTGGACCTCAGGATCCGCGACGACCGACCCAGTCGGCCAGCGCGTGCAGCGTCTCGGCCCGGTCGATGCCGCTGTGCGCCAGGGCCTCGTGGGCCTGGTCGAGCACACGGTCGGCATAGGTCTGTGCCGACGCCAATCCCATCAACGAAACGAAAGTGGGCTTGTCGGCGGCCGCATCCTTGCCCGCGGTTTTGCCCAGCGTAGCCGAATCGGCGGTCACGTCAAGGATGTCGTCCACCACCTGGAAGGCCAGGCCCACACAGGCGCCGTATTCGGCCAGCCGCGCTTCGGTGTCTGCCGGCACACGGGCTGTGGCCGCGCCCATCATCACGCTGGCCTGCAGCAAGGCGCCGGTCTTGTGGCGGTGCATCAGTTCCAGCGCGGGCCGGTCCAGGGCCACGCCCACGCTGGCCAGATCGATCGCCTGGCCGCCTGCCATCCCACCTGCACCCGCCGCCAGCGCGAGCTGACGGCACAGGCGCGCCGACATGGCGGGCTCCACGCTGCCGTCGTCGGGCACCAGCAACTCGAATGCAAGGGCCTGCAGCGCGTCACCCGCGAGCAAGGCCTGCGCTTCACCAAACTGCACATGCACGGTGGGCTTGCCGCGGCGCAGCACATCGTTGTCCATGCAGGGCATGTCGTCGTGAACCAGTGAATAGGCGTGGATCAGTTCAACAGCGCACGCTGCGCGCATCGCGGCGGATGCATGACCGTCCAACGCTTCGAAAGCGGCCAGCACGAGGAGTGGACGCAGCCGCTTGCCGCCGTCCAGCACCGCGTAGCGCATGGCATCGCCCAGCCCGGCGGGCGCCTGGGCCGGCACCCAGCCGGAGAGCGCACGCTCGACCAAAGCCTGCTTCTCTTCGCGCCAGAGGGCGAAGGTCAGGGTCGCCTGAGACATCAGTGTCTTTGTCATGCCTGATCCCAAGGTTTGAGTTCGCCGCCCTCCAGGACCTTGATCTGGTTCTCCACCGCTTCGAGACGGGCACGACAGAACGCCAACAGTTCGGCACCTCGCTGGTAGCGCGTGAGCAGTTGGTCCAGCGGCAATTGGCCAGCATCGAGTTGGGACACGAGTTGCTCCAGCTCTTCAAGCGCGGCCTCGTAGCTGACCGCGACGGGCTGCGTGTCGGTCGTGGGGGTAGAAGGGGAAGTCTTGGTAGTGCGGGGCACGGTGGGCATGGGTTCGTTCACGTGGTTCATTCTAAAGTGGGCACGCTTTTGCACACCGGCGCTGGCCAGTGGGTACTTCCCCGGGGGGTAGAATTCGCCCCTTTTCATCACTGACGGGCTTCCAACGCCCGGAGGGACGCACCACTCCACCCATCCCGCGCGAATTCGTCTCACGAGCACAGCGCTTACCCTGCCCCTTCATAGGGGGAGTCTCTAGGT
>JANPKR010000464.1:0-4762 GCA_031426175.1 Hydrogenophaga sp.
CCGCCCAGGATCTTGCCGTGGCCGTGTGCCTCGGGTGAATCGTCAAAGAGCAACTTGGTCACACCCTCGTCGCGGCCGTTGGCAATGGCGCGGCCCGACGCCGTCCAAGGGAACAAGCCCTCCTTGACCTTGATGCCTTGCGACTTGGCCTGGTCTTCGGTGAGCCCCACCCAAGCCACCTCGGGGTCGGTGTAGGCCACGCTGGGGATCACGCGGGCGTTGAACGCTGCGCTGGCCAGTTCCTTGTTGCCCTGCAGTTCACCAGCGATCACTTCGGCCGCCACATGCGCCTCGTGCACCGCCTTGTGCGCCAGCATGGGCTGGCCCACGATGTCGCCGATGGCGAAGATGTGCGGCACGTTGGTGCGCATCTGGATGTCGACATTGATGAAGCCCCGGTCCGTCACGGCCACGCCGGCTTTGTCGGCTGCGATCTTCTTGCCGTTGGGCGTGCGGCCCACGGCCTGCAGCACCAGGTCGTAGGTCTGCGGTGGTGGTGCCGTGCCGCCTTCTTCGGCAGCTGCAAAGGTCACCTCGATGCCCTCCGCAGTGGCCTTGGCGCCCACCGTCTTGGTCTTGAGCATGATGTTGTCGAAGCGCTTGGCGTTCATCTTCTGCCAGATCTTCACGAGGTCGCGGTCGGCGCCCTGCATCAGGCCGTCGAGCATCTCCACCACGTCCAGGCGAGCTCCCAGCGTGCTGTAGACCGTGCCCATCTCCAGGCCGATGATGCCGCCGCCCAGGATCAGCATGCGCTTGGGCACTTCTTTCAGTGCAAGAGCCCCGGTGCTGTCGACCACGCGCGGGTCTTCGGGCATGAACGGCAGGCGCACGGCTTGCGAGCCGGCCGCGATGATGGCTTTCTTGAAAGCGATCACCTGTTTCTTGCCCGTCTTTTCTTGCGCCGCGCCGCTGGTCTCTTCTACTTCCAGGTGGTTGGCACCGACGAAGGCACCGTAGCCGCGCACGGTGGTGACCTTGCGCATCTTGGCCATGGCGGCCAGGCCACCGGTGAGCTTGCCGATCACCTTTTCCTTGTGGCCGCGCAGCTTGTCGATGTTGAGCACCGGCTGGCCGTAGTCCACGCCGAGATCGGCCATGTGGCTGACTTCATCCATCACCGCCGCCACGTGCAGCAGCGCCTTGGACGGGATGCAGCCCACGTTCAGGCACACGCCACCCAGGGTGGCGTAGCGCTCGACCAGCACGACCTTGAGGCCGAGATCGGCCGCGCGGAAGGCGGCGCTGTAGCCGCCGGGACCGCCACCAAGCACGAGCACGTCGCAGTCGAGGTCGGCATTTCCACCGAAGGCAGACGCGGTTGGCGCAGCAGCGGCTGCAGGCGCGGTCGGTGCAGCGGCAGCGGCAGCGGGCGCCGACGAGGCTGCAGGTGACGCCACAGGAACCGGCGCCGCAGCGGCCCCACCGGCCGCCTCCAGCGTCAACACCACACTGCCCTGTTTGACCTTGTCGCCGAGTTTGACTTTGAGCTCCTTCACCACGCCAGCGGCGGATGATGGAATTTCCATCGAAGCCTTGTCGGACTCCACCGTGATGAGCGATTGCTCGGCCTTCACCGTGTCGCCGGGCTGCACCAGCAGTTCGATGACAGCCACTTCGTCGAAGTCGCCAATGTCAGGTACTTGAATATCGATCAGTGCCATAAATTTCCTTATTCGGTTGGGGTCAGAGAACCGCTGTGCGGTGGTCTGACCCGCAAGGCATCAGAGCAGCACACGACGAAAATCGCCGAGGATCTGACCGAGGTACGCGTTGAAGCGCGCCGCCGCAGCGCCGTCGATCACGCGGTGATCCCAGGTCAGCGACAATGGCAGCATCAAGCGCGGCACAAAAGCCCCACCGTCCTTGTTCGGGTCCCACACCGGTTCCATCTGGCTCTTGCACACGCCCAGAATGGCGACCTCGGGCGCGTTGATGATGGGTGTGAAATAGCGCCCACCGATGCCGCCCAGGCTGGAGATGGTGAAGGTGGCACCGCTCATCTCGGCCGGGCTCAGCTTGCCCTCGCGCGCCTTCTTGGCGAGCTCGCCCATTTCCTGGCTGATCTGCAGCACGCCTTTTTTGTCGGCGTCCTTGATCACCGGGACCATCAGGCCGTTGGGCGTGTCGGCGGCAAAGCCGATGTGCCAGTACTGCTTGTAGACCAGGGCATCACCATCGATCGAGCTGTTGAACTCGGGGAATTTCTTGAGGGCGGCCACGCAGGCCTTGATCAGGAAAGCCAACATGGTGACCTTCACGCCGCTCTTTTCGTTTTCCTTGTTGGTGGAGACACGGAAGGCTTCAAGTTCGGTGATGTCGGCGTCGTCGAAGTTGGTGACGGCCGGGATCATGACCGCGTTGCGCAGCAGGTTGGCACCGCTGATCTTCTTGATGCGACCCATCTCCTTGCGTTCAATCGGACCGAACTTGGCGAAGTCCACCTTGGGCCAGGGAATCAGGCCCAGCTCAGAGCCGCCACCGCCAGCGGACGCGGGAGCCTTGGCCGCTTGAGCCACGGTCTGCACCGCACCGGCCATCACGGATTTGGTGAAGGACTGGATGTCCTCGGCCGTGATGCGGCCCTTGAGACCCGAACCTTTGACCTCGGCCAGCGGCACGCCGAGCTCGCGGGCAAACTTGCGCACCGAAGGCGAAGCGTGGGGCAGGCCGACGGGGGCTGCGGCGCCGGGGTTGTGCGCAGAAGCTGCAGGCGCGGGAACGCTCGCAGCTTGCGGAGCCGCCGCAGCGGGTGCAGCCGTTGCGGCAGATGGGGCACCTTCGCTCGCCGGCGGAGCGGGCTGGGGTGAGGGGCTCGCCGCCTCCACAGCACCTTCCAGAATCGCCAGCAGATCCCCGATGTTGACCGTGTCACCCACCTTGACCTTGAGCTCCTTGAGCACACCGGCGTGCGACGACGGAATCTCCATCGAAGCCTTGTCGGACTCCACCGTGATCAGGCTTTGCTCCACCGCGATCTTGTCGCCAGCCTTGACCAGCACCTCGATCACCGCGACATCCTTGAAGTCGCCAATGTCGGGCACGAGCACCTGGACCGGGCCGCTCGCGGCAGGCGCCGCTGCAGCCGGGGCTGGAGCGGCCGAGGGCGCGGCAGCCGCAGCCGGCGCAGCCGCCACCGGGGCAGGCGCCGCTGCCGGAGCAGCAGCGTCACCCGCAGCTTCCAAAACCAGCACCACCGAACCCTCTTTCACCTTGTCGCCCAGCGCGACCTTGAGCTCCTTCACCACGCCAGCGGTGCTCGACGGAATCTCCATCGACGCCTTGTCGGACTCCACCGTGATCAGCGACTGCTCGGCCTTGACCGTATCGCCCACCTTCACCAGCAGCTCGATCACCGCAACTTCGTCGAAGTCGCCGATGTCCGGGACCTTCACATCCATGAGTGCCATCTTGTTGTCTCCTCGCCGTATCAGGCGTACAGCGGGTTGATCTTGTCGGCCTTGATGCCGTACTTGGCAATGGCTTCGGCCACCTTGGCCACCGGCACCGTGCCCTCCTCGCTCAGCGCCTTCAGCGCGGCCACCACGATGTAGTGGCGGTTGATCTCGAAGTGCTCACGCAGCTTGCTGCGGAAGTCGCTGCGGCCGAAACCGTCGGTGCCCAGCACCTTGTAGGTGCGGCCTTTGGGAATGAAGGGCCGGATCTGCTCGGCGTAGTTTTTCATGTAATCGGTGGACGCCACCACCGGACCGGTGTGCTTCTCCAGCTGTTGGGCCACGAACGAGACGCGCTGCGGCTCGGTCGGGTGCAGCAGGTTCCAGCGCTCGGCATCCTGGCCGTCGCGGGTGAGTTCGTTGAAGCTCGGGCAGCTCCACACGTTGGCAGCCACACCCCAGTCTTTTTCCAACAGTTCCTGAGCCGCAATCGATTCACGCAAGATGGTGCCGGAGCCCAGCAATTGCACGCGCGGGGTCAGCTTGGCGCCTTCCTTGCACAAGTACATGCCCTTGATGATCTGGTCTTCGGTGCCGGGCGTGAGGCCGGGCATGGCGTAGTTCTCGTTCAGCAGGGTCAGGTAGTAGAAGACGTTGTCCTGCTTCTCCACCATGCGCTTCAAACCGTGGTGCAGGATCACGCCGACTTCGTGCGCAAACGTCGGGTCGTAGCTGATGCAGTTGGGAATCGTGCCGGCCAGGATGTGGCTGTGCCCGTCTTCGTGCTGCAGTCCCTCGCCGTTGAGCGTGGTGCGCCCGGAGGTGCCACCCAGCAGGAAGCCACGCGCCTGCATGTCGCCGGCCGCCCAGGCCAGGTCGCCAATGCGCTGGAACCCGAACATCGAGTAGTACACGTAGAACGGCACCATGATGCGGTTGCTCGTGCTGTAGGAAGTCGCCGCCGCGATCCAGCTGCTCATGCCGCCCGCTTCGTTGATGCCCTCCTGCAGGATCTGGCCGGCCTTGTCTTCCTTGTAGTACATGACCTGGTCTTTGTCGACCGGGGTGTAGTTTTGACCTGCGGGGTTGTAGATGCCGATCTGGCGGAACAAGCCTTCCATGCCGAAGGTGCGCGCTTCATCCACCAGGATGGGCACGATGCGAGGGCCCAGCGCCTGGTCGCGCAGCAACTGGGTGAGGAAGCGCACGTAGGCCTGCGTGGTCGAAATCTCGCGGCCTTCCACGGTGGGCTCCATCACGGCCTTGAAGGTCTCGATCGAGGGCACGGTGAAGCTCTCGTCGGCCTTGGTGCGGCGCTTGGGCAAGTACCCGCCCAGGGCCTGGCGTCGCTCGTGCAGGTACTTCAT
>JANPKR010000465.1:0-3285 GCA_031426175.1 Hydrogenophaga sp.
TGCCCGTGTTCGCGGTGGGCCGCGCTCAGGCCTTGCTGCACGCGATTGCCGAGCTCAAGGCCTCGGGCCAGTTGCCGCACAGCCTGCCCATCTACCTCGACAGCCCGATGGCCATCCACAGCACCGAGCTGTTTGCGCGCCACCTCGGCGAACACCGGCTGAGCGCTGCGCAGTGCCACGCCATGGCGCAGGTGGCGAAGATGACGCGCACGGCAGACGAGTCCAAAGCGATTGCACGTCAGCACGGCCCCAAGGTGATCCTCGCCGCCAGCGGCATGGCCACCGGTGGACGCGTGTTGCACCACCTGGTGCAGTACATGGGCGATCACCGCAACATGGTGCTGCTCACCGGCTACCAGGCCCCCGGAACGCGCGGGGCCACGCTGGCCAATGGCAGCACGCAGTTGCGCATCCACGGGCAAGACCTGCCGGTGCGCGCCGAAGTCGTGCAACTCCAGTCCGCCTCGGCACACGCCGACGCCGGGCAGCTCATGGCGTGGCTGCGCGCCCTGCCCCAACCGCCGCGTCGCGTCTTTGTGACCCACGGCGACATGGAAGCGTCCGACCGACTGCGCCACCGCATCGAAACCGAGCTGCGCTGGCAGGCACTGGTCCCGGAACACATGAGCACCTGGGCGGCCTGAAACGCCCGCTTTCACAGACGCACACACGGCCGACGGAACGCGGCCGGACTTCACCACTCTCACCCCCATGAATTTTCAACCATCCTTTCTCCTGGGCGCCGCCCTGATTTCCACTGCAGCCTGGGCCCAGTCCCCCACGCCAGCCCCCAGCGCCGAATTCGACAGCTGTCTGAACACATTGCGAGCGCCCGCGCGCGCCGCCGGCGTGCGCGACGAGACCTTTGCCCTGCACACGCAGAACCTCGCGCCCGACATGAGCGTGATCGACAAGCTCAACTTCCAGCCCGAATTCCGCACCGCCATCTGGGACTACCTCGCAGGGCTCGTGGACGAAGAGCGCGTGGCCGAGGGACGCGCCATGCTGACCCGCCACGCCGAAACGCTGGCCCGCGTCAGCGAGAAATACGGCGTGGACCCGGCCACGGTGGTCGCGGTCTGGGGCGTGGAGAGCAACTTCGGTCAGACCTTCGGCAAATCGCCGCTCGTGCAATCGCTGGGCACGCTGTCGTGCTTTGGCCGGCGCCAAGCCTATTTCCGCACCGAGTTCTACGCCACGCTGCGCATCCTGCAGGCCGGACACATCGCACCCGAACGGCTGGTGGGCTCGTGGGCCGGCGCCTTTGGCCACACGCAGTTCATGCCCAGCACCTTCGAGCGCCTCGCGGTGGACTTCGACGGCGACGGCAAGGCCGACCTGATGGACAGCACCAGCGACGCCCTCGCCTCCACCGCCAACTTCCTGGCCAAGGCCGGCTGGCAAAGTGGTCAGACATGGGGGTTTGAGGTGAAGCTGCCGGAGGGTTTCAGTACCGCCGGTGAAGGGCGTCGCACCAAACGCGCCATGGGTGAGTGGACCTCGCGCGGCGTCAAACGGGTGGATGGTTCGCCGCTGCCTGCCAGCGGCAGTGCAGGCCTGATGACACCGTCAGGCCCGCAGGGCCCGGCGTTTCTGGTGCTGCGCAACTTCGACGCGATCTACAGCTACAACGCGGCCGAAAGCTACGGTCTGGCCATCGCCCACCTGTCGGACCGCTTGCGCGGTGGCGGACCCTTCACCATGCCCTGGCCGACCGACGACCCGGGCCTCTCACGTGCCGAGCGTCGCGAAGTGCAGACGCTGTTGACCGCACGTGGACATGACATCGGCGCAGTGGACGGCATGCTCGGCGACAAAAGCCGCGTGGCGATCCGCGCGGAGCAGACACGTCTGGGGCAAGAGGCCAGCGGGCGGGCGGGGCAGAAGCTGTTGAAGGCCTTGCGCGGCGGCTGAACGGTCAGCCCAGCTTCACCGCCGTGCCGCTCACCGCAACCATCATCATGCCGTTGGTCTCGCCCAGCACTTCGTAGTCCAAGTCGATGCCGATCACGGCGTTGGCCCCCATCTCGCGCGCGGATTCGATGAGGTCTTCCACGGCCGCGTCGCGCGCGCCCGAGAGGGCCCTCGCATAACCGCCAGCGCGACCTCCCACCACGTCGCGCACCGACGAGAACATGTCGCGGAAGATGTTGGCGCCGATGATGGCTTCGCCGTTGACCACGCCCAGGTACTGCGAACGGTCAATGCCTTCGGGCGTGGTGGTGCTGAGGAAAAAGCCGTCTTTCGCTTTGGAAAACCATCCCATGTGAAAACTCCTGTGGGTGCGCCACGTGGTGCGGCGTACAGACATTGTGCAGCGCGGGTGTTACGGTGCGGCACAGCCACAACGGGAATCTCCCATGCCCGGCTACCAGGTCAAGACCGAGACCATCGCACTCGGCGGCACCGACTGGCACATCCGCTGCCTGATCGACGACCAGCAATTCAACGACACCCACCACGCCGCGGCCGACATCGGCCTGCCCTCGGCAGGTTGGTCGCATTTCGGGCAGGTGTGGCCATCGTCGCGCGTGCTCGCTCTGGCGATGCTCACGCACCCGCTGGCGGGTCTGCGCGTGCTGGAGATCGGCGCAGGTCTGGCCCTGGCCAGTCTGGTGATGCACCGGCGCGGCGCCGATGTGACGGTGAGCGACTGGCATCCGCTGACCGAAGAATTCCTTCAGCACAACCTCGTGCTCAACGACCTGGGGCCATTGCCCTACCAGGCGGGCAACTGGGAGAGCGTGGCCGCCACCGACAACCCGGCGCTGGGCCGCTTTGACCTGATCGTGGGCAGCGACCTGCTCTACGAGCGTCAGCAGCCAGCGCAACTCGCCGCCTTCATCCACCGCCACGCGGCGGTGGGCGCGCAGATCGTGATCGTCGATCCCGACCGCGGCAACCGCGCAGCCTTTGGCCGCGACATGGGCCTGCTCGGCTTCGCGCTCACCATGCAGGCCGCAGACCGGCAGCTGGAAGACGGCGCGGCCTACATGGGGCGTTTCCTTTCCTTCCCGCGCTGAAATGCACAAACCCCGCCAAGCGGGCTTACAGCATTTCACCAAGGCCGGCCACTGGGGCCGAACCGGTCAGCCGCCCTTCTTGGAGCGCTTGCCCGGGTTCTTCTTGCTGCGCGTGGCCACACCACGCTCCAGGCTCACGCGCTGGCCACGGCCAGGGGAGGTCAGGGACACGCCGGCGACGGGCGTGGGGCGGGGAGTGGCTTTGCGGTCGGCTTCGGTGACGATTTTGTTGCCCATGACTGGATCCTGAGAAAGTTGCGAA
>JANPKR010000466.1:0-2276 GCA_031426175.1 Hydrogenophaga sp.
GCCGCTGCTGAGCACCGGCGCACGCAACCAGCCGCTGAAGAAGATATCGAACGCCAGAGAGAAGCTGATTTAAGGCATGTCGCTGATCATCTTCTCCCACGCCAACAGCTTCCCCGCCAGCACCTACCGCGTCCTCTTCAAATCCCTGCGCGCCCGGGGCCACGCGGTGCGGGCCGTCGAGAAGTTTGGCCACGACCCGCGCTACCCCGTCACGAGCAACTGGCCGCATCTGGTGCAGCAGCTCGCCGACTTCGCTGCACCCGAAATCGAAGCCCACGGCAAAGGTGCCTGGCTGGTGGGGCATTCGCTGGGCGGGTTCTTGAGTCTGATGTGCGCCGCGCGCCACCCCCAGTTGGGAGGCCACACGGTGCGCGGCGTGGTGCTGATCGATTCGCCGGTGCTCGGTGGCTGGCGCGCCCGCACGCTGGAGCTGATCAAACGCGCGCAGCTGGTGGGCTCGGTCTCCCCCGGCAAGGTCAGCCGCAAGCGCCGCAACACCTGGCCCGACGCCGACGCCGCACTCGCGCATTTCGCCGGCAAGAAGGCCTTTGCCGCCTGGGAACCTCAGGTGCTGCAGGACTACATCGCACACGGCACGCGCGATGTGACCGACGCATTCGGCAAGACACAACGCACGCTGGACTTCGACCGCGATGTGGAAACCGCCATCTACAACACCCTGCCGCACAACCTGGACCGCTTGCTGCGCCGCCATCCATTGCCGTGCCCGGTCGGTTTCATCGGTGGAACGCGTTCGCTGGAGATGAAACAAGTCGGCATGGCCATGACGCACCGTCTGGTCGGCAATGGGCACCCCGGGCGCCTGACCATGATCGAAGGCAGCCACCTGTTCCCGATGGAGCAGCCGCTGGAAACTGCCGCCGCCATAGACGCGGCGCTGCAGGCGCTCCAAGGTCCAGCGTGAGCGGGGGCAGACAGGCGGTGCTGACCGCACGCCGCTCCGGTATAACCGGGTCTGCAGCACCAGCGCCCGCCACACAAGCCAACACCCCTCCGATCCCATGACGATCCTCTTGCCACCGGGCAGCGGCCTGCAAAAGGTGTGGCAGCGCTTGGCAGAATGGCAGCCCGATCGCCACAGCATCTGGACGCGTCTGGCCGTGGCGCTGGTGATCACACTGCTGGCGGCCTGGATGCGGGTGGCGCTGGCGCCGGCCGAATCGGGCGGGCGCTTCATCACGCTTTCGCTCGCGGCGGCCATCTCCGCGCTCTACGGGGGTTTCCGGGTCGGCATGTTCAGCACCGTGCTGGGCACGCTCGTGATCAACTACGCACTGGTCAAGCCCTACTTCAGTTTCGCATTCGAGAACCCGGTAGAAGCCTTCTGGCTCAATCTGTGGCACCTGGTCACACAGCTCGTGGTGGTCGGTGCCATCGCGCTGATGCAGCGGCAGAACCGCCATCTGCGCGACGCCACCGCGCTGATCCAGCAGGGCAAGCAGCAACTGGAAGACACTTTCGAGCAGGGCGCCACCGGCATGACCCACAGCCACATCAATGGCGAGTGGATCCGCATCAACCAGACCTACTGCGACATGCTCGGCTACACCAAGGCCGAAATGTTGAGAATGCATTTCCGGGACTTCACATACCCCGAAGACCTGGAGGTCGACCTCGCCAACTTCCACCGCGCGCTGAACGACGAGATCCACCACTACAGTTTCGAGAAACGCTACATCCACAAGCTTGGCCACGTGGTGTGGGCTTACCTCACGATCTCCCTGGTGCGCAAGGCGTCGGGCGAAGCCGACTATGTGATCGCCGTGGTGCAGGACATCTCTGCCCTCAAGAACGCGGAGCAGGCCTTGCGCACCAGCGAGCAGCTGCTGCGCCAGGCGCACGAACTCGCAGGCCTGGCGAGCTGGCAGGCAGACGTGGCCACGCGCCGCTTCACCACGTTGTCGGGGTCGCACGAAACACTGGGCCTGCCCCAGGCCGACTTTTCCGACCAGACGCTGCTGGCCCTCACCCACCCCGACGACCGGCCCCGCGTGCTGCGCCTGTGGGCGCTGGCGGTGCAGGGCAAGGCGGTGTACGACATCGAGTACCGCATCATGTTCAACGGCAAATGGCGCTGGTTCACGGTGCGCGCCGAGTTCGAGCGTGATGCCCGAGGCCGCGCTGTGCGCGCCCTGGGCGTGATGCGCGACGTGACCGAGCGCATGCGCAGCCAGATGGAAATTCGACAACTCAATGCCTCCCTGGAGCAACGCATCGATGAACGCACGCGCGCCCTGAAGGCTGCGTACGACGAG
>JANPKR010000467.1:0-13259 GCA_031426175.1 Hydrogenophaga sp.
AAGCGACATCCGCAGCGGGTCTTGCGGTCGAAGCGCCCTCACACGCCGGTACGATGCGCGCATGAACTACGAACAGATCCTCCTTGAACAAGCCGAAGCCTTCGCCCTGCACCTGGGTGAGCGCATCGACCGCATGCCCGAACGCGATGACAGCCACCGCGCTCTGGCCACCGCCTTCGCCTGCGAGCTGGGCATCGAACATGCCTATGCCCTGCGCATCCTGTTTGCCACCGGCGCACAAAACGCAGCCTGCGCAATGCTGCATGTGCAATACGACGCCCTGGTGCGCGCCGCGTGGTACGCCTACGTGGCCAGCGACACCGACTTCCGTGCCATGCTCGACCCGGACGGTGGCTTCAGCCTGCCGCACACCGGCCGCATGGTGCATGGCCTGAAAGAACAGTTGGCGGGTGAGCCGCTGCTGGCGGGTCTGGTCAAGCCGTTGCTCGCCATGAACGACATGTACACCGCAGCATTGGCCGACTTTGAACACGGCGGCATCAACCAGATGCACCGCACCGGCTCGGGTTTTCCGGTGGACCTGTTCGACACCGTGGTGCGCTGCTCCAACGGCATCATGTACCTGGCCTTCCGCCTGCTCGCCCGGCAAGGCCCGGCGGGCGATTTCATCCAGCTCATCGACGGCTCCCTGGCGGGTTTTGAAGACGCAATGCCCATGGCCTGTTTCGAGCCCCCTGCACAGACCGTCTGAAGGGTTTCGGGGAAATTCCAGCGCTTTTCCCCACTTCAGTTCGGGCGCAAATGGCCGACAAACAAGGGGTCTGCCTTGAGAGGCGACCGCTTGGCCCTGCTTGTCAGGTCAAACGGTTACAAGCCGCACAACCTTTTGCGCCCGAACACCCCATGCATGCCTTCTTCGTTCCCGCCTCCGCCTTGATGGCCCGCCTGCGACTGGGCCCGAAATTTTTGCTCGCCGGTGTGCCCGCGCTGCTGCTCCTGCTGGCCCTGGGCCTGGCCGCTGCGCAGTACCTCAACGCACGGGTGAATGCGATCGAATCCAAACGGGTCGCCGTGGCGCTGATGGCCGACCTCGTCGAGTGGAACAAGGTGCTGATCGAAAGCCGACGCGTCACCATCACCGGCACGCCGGGCGACCCGGTGGCCCTGGAGGGCTTCAGGAAGCAGGCCGCTGCGGTGGACCGCCAGCTGGCCAAAATCAACCAGCAGGTCAAAGACGCCCTGCCCTTCTTCGACATGTCCAGGGAGTTCGCCGGTCTGCAGAACGGCTGGAAGGAGCTGCAGGCCAAGATCAACGCGCTGCCTGCCGACGCCGAGTTCCCGCAGAAAGCGTTTTCGGCCCACGCGCCGGAGTACGGTCGCCTCTACGCCTTCATGCGCGACCTGGGCAACAAGTCGGGTCTGGCGCAGGACCCCGACGCCGACATCTTCTACCTCGGCTACCCGCTGGCCAACAACACGCCGTCCACCGCCGGCATTGCGGTTCGCATCGCCGCCTACGCCACCATGAACGTGAACCGTGGCGCGGTCTCGCCCAAGGACAAGGTCTTCTACGAAGTGACCGATGCGCGGCTGAACGACACCTTCGGCTCGGTCGAAACCTTGCTCGGTCAGTCGATGTTGGCCAACCCGGTGGTGGAGAAGGCGCTGAGCACACGCTTCGATGCGCTCAAGGCCAGTTCCAAGGATTTGCTGGGCTTCATCCGCAAGAACTTCACCGGCGTGGACGCCGTGACGGTCTCGCAGCAGGACGTGTTCACCGCGTCGGGCCCGACCATCGATGCCGCCTGGGCGCTGGTGGAGCAAAACCGCGTGGTGCTCGATGAACTGCTGGTCGAGCGCGGCAGCGGTGCTGCGTTCAACCGCAACCTGCTGCTGATCGTGCTCACGTTCGGTGTGCTGGTCTCGGTGTACCTGTATGTGGGCATCTACCTCAGCATGGCCGCCAGCATGAAGCACGCTTCGCGCGCCGCACAGGCCATCGCGGCTGGCCACCTGGGCACGGTGCAAGCCACCAGCAGCCGCGACGAGTTCGCTGATCTGGTGGCCGATCTGCGCAAGGCCGACCAGTCGCTCGCCCGCGTGATTGCCGGGGTGAAGGAATCATCGGAGTCGATCGCCACAGCCTCCAGCGAGATCGCCACCGGCACGCAGGACCTGAGCACCCGCACCGAGCAGACCGCCAGCAGCCTGCAGCAGACCGCCGCCTCCATGGAGCAGCTGACCAGCAACGTCTCGCAGAGCTCGGGCGCGGCAACTTCTGCTCAGCAACTCTCGTCGAGCGCGGCCGACGTGGCCCGCCGCGGTGGCTCGGTGGTCGCTGAGGTGGTGAAAACCATGGGCTCCATCAACGACAGCAGCAAGAAGATCGCCGACATCATCGGTGTGATCGATGGCATTGCATTCCAGACCAACATCCTGGCGCTCAACGCCGCCGTGGAAGCCGCGCGCGCGGGGGAGCAGGGCCGTGGTTTTGCGGTGGTGGCCAGCGAAGTGCGAAGCCTGGCGCAGCGCTCGGCCGCCGCTGCCAAGGAGATCAAGACCCTGATCGACACCAGCGTGGAAAAAGTGGAGGCCGGCGCGCGCCTGGTGGGCGATGCGGGCACCACAATGACCGAGATCGTCGACTCGGTCGGACGCGTCAACTGTGTCATCGGCGACATCACCGCCTCGGCCAGCGAACAGAGTCAGGGCATTGGCGAAGTCAACATCGCCGTGGGGCGCCTGGATCAGATGACCCAGCAAAACGCCGCGCTGGTGGAAGAAAGTGCCGCGGCGGCCGAGAGTCTGCGTGAGCAAGCCAAGCGCCTCGCCGAGATGGTGGGCAACTTCCGCATCCAGGCCTGAGGACGCCGGACCGCCACACTCACCGCGGCTGGCGCTGGATTCGAATGGATTGCACGGTGCCTGAACGCAGGCGCACCGTGGCCATCAGGTTGCCAGGGCCGCGGTCGTAGATCCAGTCGTCGATTTGCTGGCAGGGCACGGCGTTGCTGGCGAACGGCTCGGGCACCGGCACCAGCGACTTGTTCTGGAACACCGGGGCGCAGAAGCTGTCCTGCAACTGGGGCCGACCGCATTTCTGCAGCAGCGAGACGCGCGAGTCGCCCTCTTCCACTGTGCCGCCAGTGCAGCGCAGTGCGTCGGCGTGCGCTGGCAACGACAGCCAGGCGATCACTGCCAACAACCCCAGACGACCCCGCAAACCCATGTCAATCTCCCGCAATCAAGGCTCGCAGTGTGCAGCGCATGTGTGTCTGGATTGTGTGTGGGCACCACACGCTGTTTCATCGGATCGATGCGGGCCGGCGTGGCACGAGGCAACTCACCAGAGGGCGGAGTCGCGCATGTCCTGCACTTTGCGGCGATTGCGGGTGCGCAAGACGCTCAGAGCATATGCGAGCGCCGACACCAGCAACACGGTGGCCACCGCCAGTTCGCCCAGGCTCAGGTGTCGCCCCAACCAGACCGACATCAGCCAAGACAAGCCGAGCAAGCTCGCTGCAATCGCTGCAGCGGCCAAGGCTATGTACGGTAGGGAACGCAACATGAAGGGTGGTGCTCGGGTGTTCTCGGGGACATGAACCCGCGTGGGCGGGCCCGGGAAGGGCAGATCGGCTGCGCTGAATTGCCGGGTTTTGCATTCTCGCATCAAGGCTCGGGATTGCGTCACTACACTCTGCACTCCCCGCGTGGGCCGCCGGCTTCACGCAATCGGCCCGACAACGGCCACCACCGACTACAAACGACAATGGGCTTGCGATGGATTTCCTGATTCTGGCGATGCTTGGGATTTCGGGCGTGTGGTTTCTGCGCTCGAGCGAACAAAAGCGCCGCATTGGTTTGTTGGGCCGGTCCCTGGGCAAGTACCAGATCGAAAAGCTGATGGAGAACCTCACACAGGGGTACCTGCGCGCCCTCGGTGAAGAAGACCAGGTAAGGCGCGAGCAGATCCTGAACATGCTGACAGCGGCCGAGCAGTCGGTGGCGCAGCAATTCGGCAGCTTTGCGACCGAGTTTGCTCGGCTTGATGAGGAGCAGACCCGTGTCAGCACTCTCGGCTTTGCGCTGCCCTTGGCCACCCGCCTGTTTCCCCGGGCCACTTTCGACGTGCGCGAGGCCTTTCGCATCCACGCGCGCGGCCTGACGGAGGCAGCCGGCAACGAGCTTCAGCGCTCTGCAAGGGACAAGGCCTTCACCCTGTCGGCCGAATTGCTGTTGATGCAACACACCTGCCACTGGTTTTGCCGCTCCAAGGCCACGGCTTCGGCACGCATGCTTGTGCGTCACAAGACGCCTTACACACAAGTGGTGGCTTCGGTGGGCCCGGCCACCCGCAGGGACTACGAGGCCATGTTGCGCGGCTGATCGAGAGCGTCAAGACCCTCAGGTCCGCCCCAGACCACTGAGCTCGCCCGACGCCAGCTCGGCCAGCATGTCGCGCAAGACCTGCGCGTGGGCAGCATCCTGAGCGTTGTCCAATGCATCCACGAGCACATCGCGAATGTCGTCTTCCCTGACCAGCTCCATGTCCCAATCGGGAAACAGCCGCTCGCGGGCCTCCTCACCCGAAGCCAGCAGCACCACCGTGTGGTGCCGCACATCGGTCTTGAGCAGATCCATGAGCGCCAGGACGCTCTCACGTGGACCTTCCAGCCACTGGAAAAAGATGCCGCTGCCAAAGACCAGCAGACCCGTGATTCCGCGTTCGGGATTGTGGCGCCGCGACGTTTCAATGATTCGCTGCACCGCGGCCGTATCCACTTCGGCGGTGGCGCGGCTGCAGTAGACAACGTTGTAGAGCATGGGTGGCGCGGGCCTGGTCATGGGTTCGTCGCCTTGCGTGGGTTGTTGGGTGCTCATCGTTCAGGCCCCGAGACCAGCAAACACGTTTTGAACATCTTCATTGGCATCCAGCGCGGCCAGAAATGCCTCGACCTCTTCAAGGTGTTCGGTGCTCAGACTGCTCGGATCGACGGGATTCCTGGGTTTGTAACCGAGCTTGGCCGAAAGTACGGCAAAGCCCTGCGCCGGGAGAGCACGGCTCACGAGGTCGAGATCGGTGGGATCGGTGAGGAACACAACCACACCATCCTCATCGGCCGGATGGAAATCCTGCGCGCCGGCCTCGATGGCAGCCAGCTCGGCATCGGCGGTCTTCGTGTTGGCCTCGGCTTCGATGATGCCGAGGTGATCGAAGTCCCAGGAAACCGAACCCGAGGTTCCCAGCTGGCCCTTGCGAAACAGCACACGCATGTCGGAAGCGGCGCGGTTCACGTTGTCGGTCAGACACTCGACCATCACCGGCACACGGTGCGGCGCGAATCCTTCGTAGATCACGTGTTCGAAGTGAACGGTTTCTCCGGTAAGCCCGGCGCCCTTCTTGATGGCGCGGTCCAGGGTCTCCTTGGGCATGGACACCTTGCGTGCCTGCTCCACGACCAGCCTCAGCCGCGAGTTCGCCGCCGGGTCGGCACCATGGCGCGCGGCAATCATGATGTCCTTGGCCAGCTTGCCGAACAGCCTGCCTTTGGCGTTGGCCGCCAGATCTTTGTGTTTTGCTTTCCACTGCGCGCCCATGGCAATCTTTCTTTGAGTAGACGCGCGAGTTTACGCGTCAGCTATTGCGCGCCGTAGTAGATCCCTCCAACACCCACCACCCGACCTTGCTCGATCGATGCCTTGTCAAAAAGCCGGCGCAGCGATTGGGCTGGCGTCGTACCAGCGCGGGCCTCGCGCTGGGCCGACTCGGCCTGGGCCATCGTGGTCTCGATGAGCTGGATGAACTGAGCGCGTGCCGCTGGATCGCTGCGAAACGCACTGACGCAGGCGTGAGACGTGTTCAGTATCAAACCCTCCACGGCCACCCCCATGCACTCCCGGACGAAGTCGAGCGTCTGGCTGCGCGCCGGCGAGGACAGCAACACACCCGTCAGAAACAGCAACGCCCAGCCTCGGAACCGATGGTCCGCGGGTTGGGCGTTGCGATGATTGGCAAAAGACGGCATGGACCAATTTTCAGGTAGGCCCCATTTCCTCTTGTGACAGAGAGGCACCGCCGGGCGATCGGCGGCCTCCGGCGGTCAGATCTTCGCGGTGGTGATGTAGCTGTCGTAGCGCCATTCGGAGAAGCGGCTCCACAGGATCTGGTCGCGCTGGAAAGCACGCATGTCCTGATGGATCTTCTTGAACTCGGGCGACTTGGCTTCGTGCGCAGCGAAAACCTCCATCGACGCCTTGAAGCCGGCATCCATGATGGCCTTGGAGAAAGGCATGAGCTTGGTGCCACCGGCCACCAGACGCTTCAGCGCAGCGGGGTTCTGTGCGTCGTACTTGGCGGTCATGTCGCGCGCTGCCACGGCCCCGGCTGCACGCACGATTGCTTTGTTTTCTGGCGACAGGGCATCAAACGCCTTCTTGTTGATGAAGAACTCCAGTTCTGCGCCACCCTCCCACCAGCCAGGGTAGTAGTAGAACGGAGCGACCTTGTTGAAGCCCAGACGCTCATCATCGAACGGGCCCACGAACTCGGTTGCATCCAGCGTCCCTTTCTCAAGCGCTTGGTACACCTCACCGGCGGGCATGTTCTGCGCCACCACGCCCAGCTTGGCCATGGCCTCACCAAACAGACCGCCACCCATGCGCATCTTCAGACCCTTGAGGTCGGCCACAGTCTTGATCTCCTTGCGGTACCAGCCACCCATCTGGGTGCCCGTGTTGCCGGAGCTCATCGAGACGATGTTGAATTTGCCGTAGAACTCATCCATCAGCTTGCGGCCATTGCCGTGCTCCATCCAGGCGTCCATATGGCGAGCCGTCAGGCCAAAGGGCACGGCACAACCAAACGCAAAGATCGCATCTTTGCCGGTGAAGTAATAAGGCGCGGTCTGCGCCATTTCAATCGTGTTGTCCTGGATGGCATCCACCACACCAAAAGCAGGCACGATATCGCCCGCAGCGTGCACAGAAACCTCGAACTTGCCACCCGACAGCGCCTTCACGGTATCGGAGAATTTCTCGGCCGAGCCAAAGATGGTCGGCAGGGACTTTGGGAAGCTCGACGCCAGGCGCCAGCGAACGGCTGCCTGTGCCTGAACTGCGGGTGCAATGCCGGCTGTCAACACGCCGGCAATGCCAGCGTTCTTGATCAAGGAACGACGATCCATTGAAAGAGTACTCCTGAGGGGTGGTGAATGAAACAGTGAAGCGTGCAATGGCCCGCGATGAGAGCAAACCCTCACGCGAAAGCACATTTCTGCGACGGCAGACTTCGCCGCAAACGTCGGCACAAACAAAAAAGCCCTCGTTACCGAGGGCCTTGTTGCCAAGCGAAGCTTGATCTGGTTGGTTGCGCGGGCAAGATTTGAACTTGCGACCTTTGGGTTATGAGCCCAACGAGCTACCAGGCTGCTCCACCGCGCGTCAAGCCTTTGATTCTATCACGCTTTGTCGGCGCCGGCGGTCGGTGCCGCATCTTCTGCACGATCGACCAACTCGACGAGTGCCATCGGAGCGTTGTCGCCCACGCGGTATCCCATTTTCAGGATGCGTGTGTAGCCACCAGGACGTGCAGCAAAGCGCGGACCCAGTTCGTTGAACAGCTTCACGACCACGTCGCGATCGCGCAACCGGTCAAAGGCCAAGCGGCGGTTGGCAACGGTGGCCACCTTCGCCAACGTGATCATCGGCTCCACCACACGGCGCAATTCTTTTGCCTTGGGCACCGTGGTCTTGATGACTTCGTGCGTCAGCAGTGAGTTCATCATGTTGCGAAGCATGGCGAGGCGGTGCTCGCTGGTGCGGTTGAGTTTTCTAAGTCCGTGTCCGTGACGCATTTTTCATCCTTTCAATTGTTTTGCCTGCAGCCGTGTCAGGTACTGCGGGTTCGTCCGTGGCCGACTTGGAGCCGGCTTGCGGAATTTCAGTGCTTGTCCAAACCAGCCGGTGGCCAGTTCTCAAGCTTCATACCCAAGGTCAAGCCGCGCGAAGCGAGCACTTCCTTGATCTCGTTGAGCGACTTGCGACCCAGGTTGGGGGTCTTGAGGAGCTCGTTCTCGGTGCGCTGGATCAGATCACCGATGTAATAGATGTTCTCGGCCTTGAGACAATTGGCCGAACGCACGGTGAGCTCAAGCTCATCCACAGGACGCAACAGGATCGGGTCGAACTGCTGCGAACTGCGCTGTGCCGGTGCTTCAAAGTTGAGTTCAGCGCCTTCGAGTTGTGCGAAAACAGCCAGTTGCTCAACCAAGATCTTGGCCGATGCACGAACCGCTTCTTCAGGGCCGATTGAACCGTTGGTCTCGATCTCCAACACCAGCTTGTCCAGATCGGTACGTTGCTCTACGCGAGCACTTTCAACCGTATAGCTAACACGCTTGACAGGCGAGAACGAGGCGTCCAAAACAATGCGGCCGATGGAGCGAGCCTGGTCGTCGTTACGACGCAAGCTGCCGGGCACATAGCCACGGCCCTTTTCGACCTTGATCTGCATGTCGAGCTTGGCGACAGCGGACAGCGTGGCGATAACATGGCCTGGATTCACGATTTCAACGTCGTGCGGTGTCTGGATGTCTGCAGCAGTGACCAAGCCCTCACCGTCTTTGCGCAGGCTCAGCGTGACTTCATCGCGGTTGTGGAGCTTGAACACCACGCCCTTGAGGTTGAGCAACATGTTGACCACGTCTTCCTGGACGCCGTCGATCGACGAGTACTCGTGCACAACACCGGCAATGGTGACCTCGGTCGGTGCATGGCCTGTCATGGAAGAGAGCAAAACCCGGCGCAGAGCGTTGCCCAGCGTGTGTCCATAGCCGCGCTCAAAAGGCTCGAGCGTGACTTTGGCTTTGTTGGCCGAGACTTGCTCGACGTTGATGGTTTTGGGCTTCAGCAGATTGTTCAGCATTCAAACTTCCTTCAGTACCCTCGGCTCGTTACACCGATAAGGCAGATGGAGCATGGCCCGGCCGCACCCGCAAAGGTGCCCGCCGGGAACGAAATTAACGGGAATAAAGTTCGACGATCAACGATTCGTTGACGTCAGAGGCGAATTCGTCGCGGTCCGGAGATTTCTTGAACACGCCCTCGACCTTTTCCACCGAGACGTCTACCCAAGCAGGAAAGCCGATTTGCTTGGCCAGCTCCATGGCTTCCAGCACGCGACCCTGCTTCTTCGACTTCTCGCGAACCGCGATCACGTCCCCAGCCTTGACCGAGTAAGAAGGAATGTTGACCGACTTGCCATTCACCAGGATCGCCTTGTGCGACACGATCTGGCGCGCTTCGGCGCGGGTGGAAGCGAAACCCATGCGGAACACGACATTGTCCAGACGAGCTTCCAGAAGGAACAGCAGGTTCGCGCCAGTGTTGCCACGACGGCGATCGGCCTCTGCAAAGTAGCGGCGGAACTGGCGCTCCAGCACACCGTAAGTGCGTTTGACCTTTTGCTTCTCGCGCAGCTGCACACCGAAATCGGAGGTGCGCTGACCTGAGGTGCGGCCGTGCTGGCCGGGCTTGGAATCGAACTTTGCCTTGTCGCTGATCGAGCGGCGAGCGCTCTTGAGCAAAAGGTCGGAGCCTTCACGGCGGGAGAGTTTGGCCTTTGGGCCGAGGTAACGTGCCACGTTGATGTCCTTGTGTTTCTGCCGCAACCGACATCAAACGATGTCATTGCGGGAGCCGCTTCTCAGATGAAGTGGCGGTGGGCTTAGCAAAAAATGCCACCGCAGGTAACTGCGATGGCGCTGGAAAAAGCCTTCTATTGTACCGCGGGAGCGGTACCGCCTCAAATGCGGCGGCGCTTCTGCGGACGGCAGCCGTTGTGGGGCACGGGCGTCACGTCAGAAATGGAGTTGATGCGGATGCCGAGTGCGCCGAGGGCACGCACCGAGGATTCACGGCCAGGACCCGGGCCCTTGATCTCGACGTCCAGATTCTTGATGCCCTGCTCGATGGCGGCGCGACCAGCCACTTCCGATGCCACCTGGGCAGCGAAAGGCGTGGATTTGCGCGAGCCCTTGAAGCCCTGGCCACCCGACGACGCCCACGACAAGGCATTGCCTTGGCGATCGGTGATCGTGATGATGGTGTTGTTGAACGAAGCGTGCACGTGGGCGATGCCGTCGGCAATGTTCTTGCGTACTTTTTTGCGAACGCGTGCGGAAGCGCTGGTGGAGGGTGACTTGGCCATGGGAATCCTTCGAACCGATTACTTTTTCAGCGACTGGGCTGCCTTGCGGGGACCTTTGCGCGTACGCGCGTTGGTCTTCGTGCGCTGGCCGCGCAGCGGCAGGCCACGGCGGTGACGGAAGCCGCGGTAGCAACCAATGTCCATCAATCGCTTGATGTTCATGGTCGTCTCACGGCGCAGATCACCCTCGATCGTGAACGTGCCAACCTGGTCGCGGACTTTTTCAAGTTCCGCGTCGCTCAGGTCCTTGATCTTCTTGGTGTAGTCGATACCGCATGCTTCGCAGATCTTGCGAGCGCGGGTACGACCGATACCGAAAATTGCCGTCAAGCCGATTTCGGCGTGCTTGTGCGGCGGAATGTTGATGCCTGCAATACGAGCCATGATGGTCCTCTAAACTTCAATCAGCCTTGACGCTGTTTATGACGCGGATCGGTGCAAATGACTCGCACAACACCGTGCCGCTTGATGATCTTGCAGTTGCGGCACATTTTTTTGACCGAAGCCGAAACTCTCATAGTCTTCTCCTAGATATTCCAAAAAATATTCAACAACCAACCACTCACTTCGAGCGGAATACGATCCGCGCCCGGGTGAGGTCGTAGGGCGTGAGCTCTACTTTGACTTTGTCGCCTGGCAGGATGCGGATGTAGTGCATCCTCATCTTGCCGCTGATGTGACCCAACACGACATGTCCATTTTCGAGCTTGACCCTGAAGGTCGCATTGGGAAGGTTTTCAACCACCTCTCCCTGCATCTCGATCACGTCGTCCTTGGACATACAAATCCATCAACTACCGGGTGAGGTCTTGAAGTTGGCCTTTTTCAACAGCGAGTCGTACTGCTGCGACATCATGTAATTCTGTACTTGGGCCATGAAGTCCATGGTCACCACCACAATGATCAGCAGTGAAGTTCCACCAAAGTAAAACGGTACGTTGTACTTCAAAATCAGAAACTCGGGCAGCAGGCAAACAGCGGTGATGTACACGGCGCCAGCCAACGTCAGCCTGAGCAGAATCTTGTCGATGTAACGCGCGGTCTGGTCACCCGGGCGAATACCGGGAATGAACGCACCGCTCTTCTTCAGGTTGTCTGCTGTTTCGCGGCTGTTGAAAACCAGCGCCGTGTAGAAGAAGCAGAAAAAGACGATGGCCGCTGCATACAAGGCAACATAAATGGGCTGACCTGGGGACAACGCAGAAGCAATGTCCCGCAACCAACGTGTGGAGTCCCCAGTACTCACCCAACTCACCACCGTGGTGGGAAGCAAAATGATGGACGAAGCAAAGATCGGGGGGATCACACCGGCCATATTCAGCTTGAGCGGCAGATGCGACGACTGACCGCCGTACACCTTGTTGCCGACCTGACGGCGCGCATAGTTCACCAAGATCTTGCGCTGACCTCGTTCAACGAAGACCACGAAGTAGGTCACCAAGACCACCAGCGCAATGATGAAGATGGCCACGAGGATGTTCATTGCACCGGTGCGAACCAATTCGAGCAAGCCCGCGACTGCACTGGGAAGACCCGCAGCAATGCCAGCAAAGATGAGGATCGAAATACCGTTGCCCAAGCCACGCTCGGTGATCTGTTCACCCAGCCACATCAGGAACATGGTGCCGGCCACCAGACTCACCACAGCGGTGAGACGGAACCCCATGCCAGGATCAATCACCAGTCCTGCCTGGCCTTCCAGCGCGAGCGCGATGCCCATCGATTGGAAGATCGCCAATGCGAGCGTGCCGTAGCGCGTGTATTGAGTGATTTTGCGACGCCCGGCTTCGCCCTCTTTCTTCAGCTGCTCGAACGTGGGCACCACGTAGGTCATCAGCTGCATGATGATCGACGCCGAGATGTACGGCATGATGCCCAGCGCAAACACCGCGAATCGCGACAGCGATCCCCCCGAGAACATATTGAAGAGGCTCAAAATGCCGCCCGCCTGCCCCTTGAACAGTTGCTCAAGTTGCGCGGGATCAATGCCCGGCACGGGGATGTGCGCACCGATGCGGTACACCACCAGGGCGAGCAGCAAGAAAACCAGCCGACGACGCAAGTCGCCGTATTTGCCGGTTTTGGCCAGAGACGTGGATCCAGTTGCCACAGGTCGGTTCCGTCGGATTCCGGTCAGGCGATCGAGCCGCCAGCGGCTTCGATCACGGCTTTGGCGCCTGCCGTCACGGACACGTCCTTGAAGGACACGGCACGTGTGAGTTCACCCGTCTTGATGACCTTGACACGCTTGGCCAGGTGCGGCACAAGACCTGCCTGCTTGAGTACGAGCATGTCCACATCCGCCACGTTGAGCGCGCTGATGTCGGTCAGCGTGACTTCGGCATTGAACTGCAGCTGGGTCGACTTGAAGCCGCGCTTGGGCAAGCGACGCTGCAATGGCATCTGACCGCCTTCAAAGCCCACCTTGTGGTAGCCGCCCGAACGGGACTTTTGACCCTTGTGGCCACGACCTGCGGTCTTGCCCAGGCCGGAGCCGATGCCGCGACCGACACGACGCTTGGCGTGCTTGGAGCCTTCAGAAGGCTTGATGGTATTGAGTTGCATGTCCGAGACTCCGTTCAGAGTACTTTGACCAGGTAGCTGATCTTGTTGATCATGCCGCGCACGGCAGGCGTGTCCTGCAGCTCGCTGGTGCTGTTGAGTTTGCGCAAACCCAGGCCACGCACGGTGTCGCGGTGGGATTGCTTGGTTCCGATGGGGCTGCGCACCAACTGAACCTTGACGGTGTTTTGAGTGGTCATGATCGCTCCAATCAACCCAGGATGTCTTCGACGGACTTGCCACGTTTGGCAGCCACATCTGACGGGGTGGTTGAATTCTTCAGGGCGTCCAGCGTGGCACGCACCAGGTTGTAGGGATTGCTCGAACCATGGCTCTTGGCCACAACGTCGGTGATGCCGAGCACTTCAAACACGGCGCGCATCGGGCCGCCAGCGATGATGCCGGTACCCTTGGAGGCCGGCAGCATCATGACGTTGGAAGCGCCGTGCTCGCCATGCACGCTGTGGTGCAGGGAACCGTTCTTGAGCGACACCTTGATCATGTTGCGACGAGCGGCTTCCATGGCTTT
>JANPKR010000468.1:0-6152 GCA_031426175.1 Hydrogenophaga sp.
CCGTGCGCCTGGATCGCCCGGGCGGATTCCCACACCAGGGAGGGGCCCTTGTAGATCAGGCCGGTGTAGATCTGAACCAGATTGGCACCCGACTGAACTTTGCTCACTGCATCCGCCGCACTGAGCACACCGCCCACGCCGATGATGGGGAAGCTTTTGCCCAGGCAGGCGCGGAGCTGGCGGACTACCTGGTTGCTCATCTGAAGCACGGGCCCGCCCGACAGGCCACCAGTCTCGCTGGCGTGGTCCATGCCCTTCACAGCCTCACGGCTGAGCGTGGTGTTGGTGGCAATCACGCCCATGGCATCGGTGGCGCGACCTTCGCTGTCGGTGCCGTAGCGCATCAGCGTGGCTGCGATCACCTCGATCTGCGTGTTGTCCAGATCGGGTGCGATCTTGAGGAACACCGGGATTCGCCGGCCGTGGCGCTGTGCGAGCAGTTCGCGGCGCTCGGCCACTGCACCCAGCAGCGCGTCCAGCGCTTGGTCGCTCTGCAGGCTGCGAAGGTTCTGCGTGTTGGGGCTGGAGATGTTGACCGTCACGTAGTCGGCGTGCGGATACACGCCGTCCAGGCAGGTGAGGTAGTCGTCAGTAGCGCGTTCGATGGGCGTGCTGGCGTTCTTGCCGATGTTCAGTCCCAGCACCATGGGGCTGGCACCGCCCTGGCTGCGGAAGCGCGCGCGCTGGACGTTGGCGACAAACGCGTCCAGACCTTCGTTGTTGAAACCCAGTCGGTTGATCAGGGCGTTGGCCTTGGGCAGGCGGAACATGCGCGGTTTGGGGTTGCCACTCTGGCCCAGCGGCGTCACGGTACCCACTTCCACAAACCCGAAGCCCATGGCCGCGAGGCCGTCGATACAGCGCGCGTTTTTGTCGAGGCCAGCCGCCAGACCGACACGGTTGGGGAACTGGATGCCGGCCACCGTGTGGGGGTCGTGGATGCGGGGCTCGCTGTACAGGCAGGTCAGCGGGGAATGCTGCAGCCTGGCGATGGCACTCAAAGTCAGGTCGTGGGCGGCTTCGGGGTCCATGCCGAACAGCAAGGGGCGGGCGGCAGCATAGGGCAGAAGCGACATCGGATAATCCAGGGCTGTTGTTTCACCGATTGTCTCAAATGACCCAAGACGAACTCAAAGCGCTGGTTGGCCAGGCCGCGCTGCAATACGTGACCCCTGGCGAAATCGTTGGCGTGGGCACCGGCTCCACCGTCAACAAGTTCATCGACGCGCTGGCGAGCATCAAGGACCAGATTCCGGGCGCGGTGTCCAGCTCCGAAGCCTCCACGGCTCGCCTGAAAGCCCTGGGCATCGCGGTGTTTGAGGCCAACGAGGTCGGCGAACTGTCGGTCTACATCGATGGCGCCGACGAGATCGACGCCCAAGGGAACATGGTCAAGGGCGGCGGGGCGGCGCTCACGCGCGAGAAGATCGTGGCGGCGCAGTCGCGTCGCTTTGTCTGCATCGCCGACGAATCGAAACTGGTGAAGGCATTGGGCGCGTTTCCATTGCCTGTGGAGGTGATTCCGATGGCCACCGCGCGCCTGGTGCGCCAGTTCGCAGCATTGGGCGCTCAGGCCCGTATCCGCATGAAGGACGGCGTACCTCTGGTCACCGACAACGGGCAACATATCCTGGACGTGACAGGTTTGCAGATCGCCGATCCGCTGGCGTTCGAAAGCCAGGTCAACCAATGGCCCGGCGTGGTGACTGTGGGGGTGTTCGCGCACCAGAGGGCCAGCGTGTGTTTGCTGGGCACGCCGGACGGCGTGAAGACACTGACCTTTTGAGCCAGCGCTCTGAGCCCGGTCAGAAACGGATGCCGGCGGGGTTGGTCACCGGTGGCGCCACCGAAGGCGCAGGCGCCTCGGCGGGTTGTGACTGGGCCGTGTTGCCTGGCGCAGGTGCTGCAGCCGGTACAACCGCCACCAACGGCGTGGGCGCAGCCCGCCGGTAGGCCGTTGGCAGGGCCGACTGCTTGGGGTAACCCGCCGCATCGAGGAACTGCGTCCACTCGGCGTCCGAATAACCCTTGATCTGCTGACCACCGATGGTGACGAAGGGCAACGAGCCCTGACCGCTCAGGCGTTTGAGCGCTTCGGCATCCTCAAAGGTGCTGATGGTTTTTTCGCTGTAGGGGATACCGCGCGCATTCAGCAGGTTGCGCCCGCTGTTGCAGGGTGCGCACTCGGGGCTGGTGTACAGCACCACCGGGAACCTGCTGACCACCTGGCGCAGTTCAAACGGCAACTGTGCATTGGCTCCACCGGCCGCACCTGTCGCACCCGATGCCACCGGGCGGGCGTTGGCCGCTGGTGGTGGCTGGTCCGAATAACTTACCCGGCCATCGGGGCCAACGATGCGGTAGACGCCTTGGGCCAGGGCAGAGACAGACACCAGGCCCAGTATCAGACCCAGCGCGGCGCAGCGCAGGGGAGAACCGGCAAATAGGTTGAGGCGGGCAGCGTGAATGTTCATGTCGACTCCTATCGGCAAGCAACGAAACAAATCAAGCCATGCCTTGGTGACGCAGCAGGGCTTCAATGCTGGGTTCTCGGCCTCGGAAGGCTTTGAACGAATCCATGGCAGGGCGGCTGCCGCCCGCTTCAAGGATCGCTTCACGGTAGCGGCGTCCCGTGACCACGTCCAGCGTGCTGTGGCCGTTTTGCTGCGCGGCTTCTTCGAACGCAGCGTAAGCGTCTGCTGAAAGCACCTCAGCCCACTTGTAGCTGTAGTAGCCGGCCGAGTAGCCGCCTGCAAAGATGTGGCTGAAGGTGTGTGGCGAGCGGCTGTACGCTGGCGGTTGAAGCACCGCCACCTCGTCGCGCACCTGCTGTTGCAGCGCGAGGATGGCCTCGCCGCTGGTGGCGGGTTGGGGCAAGCTGTGCAGCAGCATGTCGAAGAGCGAAAACTCCACCTGGCGCAGCGTTTGCAGGCCGCTCTGGTAGTTTTTGGCGGCCAGCATCTTGTCAAACAGGGCACGAGGAATCGGCTCGCCGGTGTCCACATGGGCCGTCATGTGCCTGAGCACGTCCCACTCCCAGCAAAAGTTTTCCATGAACTGGCTGGGCAATTCCACCGCGTCCCACTCCACGCCACTGATGCCGGACACATCGCGCTCATTCACCTGCGTGAGCATGTGATGGAGTCCGTGGCCGAACTCGTGGAAAAGGGTGATCACGTCGTCGTGGGTCAAAAGCGCCGGCTTGCCGTTCACGCCTTCGGCGAAATTGCAGACCAGGTGCGCCACCGGCGTTTGCAGCGCGCCGGTATCGGGGCGGAGCCAGCGCGCGCGCACGTCGTCCATCCACGCACCGCCGCGCTTGCCGTTCCGGGCGGCCGGGTCGAGGTAAAACTGGCCGACCAGCTCGCCGCCCTTGGGGCCGGTGCGTTCGATACGGTAGAACTCCACGCCAGCATTCCACACAGGCGCCTGGTCGCGGCGAATGGCCACTTCGAACAGCGTCTCGACGATCTGGAACAGACCGGCCAGGACCTTGGGCGCCGTGAAATAAGGTTTGACTTCCTGCTCGCTGAAGGCGTAGCGCGCCTCCTTGAGTTTCTCGCCGATGTAGGGCCAGTCCCAGGCCTGCGGGTCGCTCAGGCCAAGCTCGCTGGCCGCGAAGGCTCGCAGATCGGCCAGGTCTTTCTCGGCATGGGGGCGGGCCTTCGCTCCCAGGTCGCGAAGGAAGGCGATCACTTGCTCGGGTGACTCGGCCATTTTGGGCACCAGCGATACATCGGCATAGTGTCGGTAGCCCAGCAATTGCGCCTCTTCATGACGCAACGCCAGCAGCTCGCCCATGATGCCTGCGTTGTCGAATTTCACCGCATCACCCTCTGCCTGATCGCTGGCGCGGGTCGCGTAGGCACGGTACAACTTCTCTCGCAGCGGGCTGCTGTGAGCGAACTGCATCACCGGCAGGTAGCAAGGCATCTTCAAGGTGAGCTTGTGTCCGGCCCTGCCCTCGGCCTGCGCGGCGGCTGCGGTGGACTGCACGACATCGGTGGGCACGCCGGCGAGTTCTTCGGTTGCCACGTAAAGAGCAAAAGCGTCGGTCGCGTCGAGAGCGTTTTCGCTGAACTTCTGTCCCAACTCAGCCTGCCGCTCTTGCAACCAGGCAAAGCGTGCTTTCGCTTCACCCTGCAGATCGGCACCGCCCAGCACAAAGCCTCGCATGGCATTGTGGTGAGCGCGTGCCTGCTCGGTGGTCAGGCTGGCGGGAACCATGGACTTGTACTTCGCGTACAAGCGCTCGTCGGCGCCCAGCCGGGTCCAGAACTCGGTGACCTTGGGCAAGGCCTCGTTGTAGGCGGCGCGCAGCTCTGGTGTGTCGGCCACGCTGTTGAGGTGGCTCACGGCGCCCCAGGCCCGTGAGAGGCGCTCTGTCGGCACGTCCAGCGTTTCAGAAATGCGCTTCCAGTCCGCAGGGAATTCGCTGGCCGTCACGGTTTCCAGCGCAGCGCTGGACGCCTGCATCAGCTCATCGATCGCCGGACCCACCAGGGCGGGCGTGATGGCATCGAACAGGGGCAGATCGTCGAAGTTGAGGAGGGGGTTTTGGGCGAAGGGAGCGGTACGGTCGTTCATGCGTTCTCAGATGTGGCGCTGGTGGTGAAGTTCAAGCCGAAGAGGCATGAACGAACGTAGGGGAGGGCAATTACTGCGATTGAGCGCTCTTCTTGACGCTTTTTTTCATGACCTTGGCGCGCTTGATTTGACCGCCGGTGGTCAGGCGCTGGTTGCCCAGCACGCGCACCACCTTCACCTCGGGGCGCTGCCCGCCGCGTTTGCTGAATTTCAGCACCTTCACGTCGCGCGGGCCGGGCATGCGGTCTTCATCGATCACTTTCACCTTCTCGGCCACGGGGCGCCAGAGCACCAACAGTTTGCCGATGTGCTGAATGGGGGCAGCATCAAGTTCGTCGGCCAGGGTCTGCAGCATGCCTTCGCGGGCGACGCGGTCGTCGCTGAGCACGCGTACCTTGATCAGGCCGTGCGCCTTGAGCGCTGCCCCGATTTCTTTTTTGACGGCGGGGCTCAAGCCGTCGTTGCCGATGTGGACAACGGGGTCGAGGTGGTGGGCTTCGGCGCGGTGAACTTTGCGCTGGGCGGGCGTGAGTGTGATCTGGGGCATGGGACAATTATCGTTTACACAGACCTCAGGCAACCCTCATGGGCATGAAAGTCAAAACCCAGAGCAAAAAGGTCAACAAGGCCTGGCTCAACCAGCATGTGAACGACCCCTACGTTCGCCTGGCCAAAAAAGACGGCTACCGTGCGCGCGCTGCCTACAAGCTCAAGGAATTGGACGAAACACTGGGACTGATCCGCCCGGGCGACTGTGTGGTGGACCTCGGCTCGGCGCCCGGCGCCTGGAGCCAGTACGCGCGCCGCCGGCTCAGTCCGCAGGGCGCGGCTGTGGGGGAGCTGCACGGCACCATCATCGCGCTGGACATGCTGCCCATGGAAGACGTCGAAGGTGTGCATTTCATCCTCGGCGACTTCCGCGAGGCTGCTGTATTGGAAGAACTGGAAAAGTCCCTGACCGACCGAGGGGTTCATCAGGTCGACGTTGTGATCTCCGACATGGCACCCAACCTCTCCGGCATCGGCATGACGGACGCGGCGCGCATCACCGATCTGGTGGAGCTGGCAGTGGATTTTTCGATCAAGCACCTCAAGACGGACGGCGCGTTGGTGGTCAAGCTCTTCCACGGTGGTGCTTACGACCCCATGGTCGCCCTGTTCAGACAGACTTTTCGCACGGTCAAGGCCGTCAAACCCAAGGCTTCACGCGACAAATCGTCTGAAACCTTTCTCGTCGGTATGGGTCTCAAGCTTGATGCACGGGGTTGTTGAATGCCCCTGGTTGTCGCCCATTGGGAAAAGGCAACCCTTCCATTGACACAGCCTCGTCACCCGCATGAGGCACGCGCGCTTGAAAGTCCTAGAATGACTCCCACCTGCGCATAACCGCCAATACCGACTCCAGGAGCTGCACTTGAACAATCAGTGGTTTTCGAAAATCGCCGTGTGGATGGTCATCGCGATGGTGCTTTTCACCGTCTTCAAGCAGTTCGACACACGCTCTGCTGCCGGCTCCGGCTACATGGGCTATTCCGAATTCCTTGACGAGGTGAAAGCTCGGCGCA
>JANPKR010000469.1:0-6430 GCA_031426175.1 Hydrogenophaga sp.
GGGCATGCCCGAGAAGTTCGGCTCGTGCCACACCGGCCTCATTGGTGGCTACGCGATCGAAGGCCATGTGAACCCACGCGAAATCCGCCGTCTGCTGGCGGAAAAGCCAAAGGCCATCGGTCTGGCCGTGCCGGGCATGCCGGTGGGCAGCCCCGGCATGGACGGCGCTGTGTACGGCGATCGACGCGATGCCTACGACGTTGTGCTGGTGCAAACCGATGGCACGGGCCGCGTGTACCAGAGTTACGCGGGCAACACCGGCTTCAAGCGCACGGCCACCACGGCGGAGGCTCTCCCCATGGCCGAGGGCGAGGTGCGGCGCGTGGACGCGGCCGCTGGCAAGATCTCGCTCAAACACGGTGAGATCAAGAACCTGGACATGCCGCCCATGACCATGGTGTTTCAAGTCAGCAACCCGGCACTGCTGAGCAAGGTGAAGGCCGGCGACAAGGTGCGCTTCACTGCCACACAGGTCAACGGCGCATACACCGTGACGAGCATCGAGACCATGCCCTGAGGACACAGCGAAGGCGCGCGCAAACAGGCGTTTGCAAGGCGGCGTGCTAAGGTTCCGCCATGCCCAAAACGCTTCGCTACACGCTCATCTCGCTGCGCGAGATGGTGGTCTCATTCGGCCCCTTTGCCCTGCTCACCATTGCTTTGCTGGGCGCAGCCTACTGGTGGCTCAACCCCACACCACCCCAGCGGGTGGTGCTGGCCACAGGCCCCGATCAAAGCGCTTACGCAGAGTTCGGCAAACGCTACGCCGAAGCACTGAAACGCTACGGCATCACGGTTGAGCTGCTGTCCTCCGAAGGCTCTTCGGCCAACCTCGAGCTGCTGCGAGCCGGCAAGGCCGACCTTGGTTTTGTGCAGGGTGGCACGGCCGACGTGGGCTACGACGAGGAAGGCACCATCACCTCTTTGGGCAGCCTGTTCGTGGAGCCGCTGTGGCTCTTTTACCGCGAGGACTCGGCCAGACGCCTGCGCAAATCGCCCACCGTGAACCACCTCGCCGAACTCACTGGCTGGCGTGTGAACGTGGGCACGGCAGGCAGTGGCGTGCCACGGCTCTTTTCCACACTGCTTGACGTGAACCGCGTGGACCCGAAGCTGCTGCGCCTGAGCGAACTGGAGCAGACGCCGGCCACGGTGGCCTTCATCAACGGCGAGATTGACGCCGTGGTGTTCGCCTCGGCACCCGAATCGCTGATGGTGCAGATGCTTCTGCAGACACCGGGCGTGAAGCTGCTGGACTTCGCGCAGAGCGAGGCCTATTCACGACGCTTTGGCTACCTCACGCCGGTGGTGATGCCGCAAGGCGTGGTGGATCTGGCACGCAACATCCCGACCCGGGACGTGCGTCTGGTCGCATCCACCACCAGCCTGCTCAGCAGCACCAACACCCACCCCGCCATCCTGCAATTGTTCGCACAGACGGCCACCGGGCTGCATGGCGGCTCGGGATGGTTCAGCAAGGCACGCGAGTACCCCAGCCTGGAGCACAGCGAGGTTCCGATTTCGCCCGAGGCCTCACGCGCCATCAAGAACGGCGCGCCCTTCCTGCAACGTTATCTGCCGTTCTGGCTGGCCAACCTGATCGAGCGCATGTGGCTGGCCATGGGCCTGATCCTGGCGCTGGCGCTGCCGCTCTCGCGCATCGTGCCACCGCTCTACACCTTTCGCATCCGCAAGCGGGTGTTCCGCTGGTACGCTGAACTGCGCGATGTGGAGCAGCGCTTCGAAGTCGACACCGACAAAGCCGCCGATCTGGTGGAACAGCTCGACGCGATGGAATCGAAAGTGGAAAAAGTGGTGGTTCCGCTGTCGTACACCGACGAGCTCTACGCGCTGCGCAACAACATCCACCTGGTGCGGAAGAAGCTGCTGAGGAAGGCCTAAGCTCCCGATGCGTTGATGCTGTTCAGCCAGGCTTGTCGAGTCACTTCATCGAGTGCTTCATTGACCACTCCGTGGTCTGCTACCACCCGCAACTTGTCTTGTTCAATCAAGCGGTCCAGCCCGCGGCGGGTCATTGAAAGCGAACGGCCATGCGGGCCCGAGAACAAAAACAGCGTGCCGTGCGGGCTGGCCCAGGTGATCTGGCAACGCACGGCCTGCCCTTCCTGCCACATGTCGACCCAGGTGCCCACGTTCAGCTGTGACACCGGCTGCTGAGCCGCCATTTCGGCCTTGAGTTCCACCCAATCTCGCTGCAGGGGCTGTGTGTCCACAAACGAGGGCTGCGTATCGGGCAGGGACTCGGAAGAGATGTCGTCCATGAAACCGGTATGTCGCGCCTCGGCAGGCTGCATCCAGGGCTCCAGGTCGAGGTCGCCCTGTTGGCTGGGCGGTGACTCTTGCGGCGGCTCGGCACGCTGGGTCTTGTAAGCGGCTTCGTGCAGGCCCATCAGCGCCTGGAAAAAGGCCTCCGCCTGTTCTCTCGGATAGTCGATGGAGTCCAGGCCCTCGCGCAGGGTGCGAAGAACACCAGGAATGATCTTGACCAGCCGCGGGCGGTTCAAGCTGGCCAGCGCGAGCTGGCTCGACCAGAGCAGGTCGGGCAGGATGTCGCTGTAGCGCAAAGCCGGCACTTCGGAGGCGTCCATCCCCGTGGCGTTGGAGACCTCCAACCGCGCCTGCGCCACCACCTGCGCCCATGGACCGGTGAGAAACCGCCGCACCACACCCGGCGATCGGGCGAAGTCATTGCGCGAGCGAAATTCTGCGGCCACACGCTCGGCCAACAGGTTGCGTTGCTCCACCCGAACCAACGTCTTCACTGCCAAGCCGCGCGCCTGCACCTGTTCGGGCGCCATCGCCTCGGTCTGCGACCGGTTGAAGCCCTGCAGCAAGCTGGAGAAACGATCGGTCAGCTCGCCGCCGGGCTTCTGCAGCGCGTCGATGATGCCGCGCACCTGGCGCGAAAATCCGGCGTAGCCACGGTCCTGCTCGTGCGTGTAGGCCAGGCTGTGCTCGGTGATTGCGTCGAGCAGGCGGCGGGCGGGATTTTGCCGGTCGGCAAAGAAGCGCGGTTCGGTGCGGGCCACTTGCAGCAAGGCCGGTTTCATCTCCTGCAGCATTTCGCGCACCGGCAACAGCAATCGCTCATCAGCGGAAATCTGCTTCAGCATGAGCGAGACCACCTCGCTGGCCAGCGTGCGCACCATGGCGTTGCCAGCGCCGGCGGAGCCTGGCGCGCGCGCGCCCTCCTCACTGGGCTGGTCCAGGTTGCCCACGAGCAACTGGTGCAGGTGATCCAGGGTGAGCAGTGCCTCGGTGCCTGGCGCTGCCTCTTCCTGCGGCGCCCCACCGCGCCGACCCGACGGCACATCGCCTGTGAATGGGCGTGAGTCGGGTGACTGAACCACGGCATACCCTGCGGCCTGCACGCCCATGCGATCGAGCAAGGCGCTCAGCCGCGTGTAGAGACCCTGAAGCTCGTTGCCCAGTGAAATCGCGCCGGTCTGCAACCACCGCGAACGAACAGCGGGTCCGATGTGCAGACCCTTGAGCGTCTTCATCAACGCCCCGACCACCACGTCGGCGCGCAAGGGATTGGCGTCTGGATGGACCAGCTGCATGCCCTGTGCCGTGCACAGGCGGGCCGTGAGCTCCACGGTTTCCTGGTCCACCGTCATGCTCACGATCTGCTGCACGCGCGCCAGCTCCACCGTCTCCTGCACCTGGTCGTCGCCCATGAGTTCGAGCTCGTCGAAGCTCACCGTCCTGGACGGACGGTTCAGGGTGTCGGACGCGGGCAAGGCGTTGCCCACCGCGTCAGCCAGTGCGCCGAGAAAGCGCGTGGCGATCAAATCGCGGTGGGATTCGAGCGCGGTGCGCGCCTCGACCAGGCCTTGTTTGTCGTTGAGATGCCTGGCCGACAGCTCCTTGTCCTTGAGCGCGGCGTGCAGTTTGTCCAGCCAACGGGGCACCCACTCGCGCGTCTGGACGAGGGCCTCCTTGAGGCAGGCATCAAAGGCCTGGGGCTGGGCATCCATGCGGGCGGTTTCTTTCAGTGAGATGGGCCAAAGTGAAGTTTGGTCCATTGTGACGATGCTGCGCCCCGTCCACAACGGGGAAAAGGCGCTGAAAGCGCCGCCAGTTCAAGCCTTCTGCATCAGGCTGCGCCAGCCGTCGGACCCCAGATCGCGCAGGGTCTGCAGGTTGCGCTCGACGATGGCTTCTGCGTCACCACCTTCGCTGGCCACCGCACGCTCCACGCTTTCTTCACGCAACAAATGCAGCGTGGGAAAGGGCGTGCGGTTGGTGCAGTTGGTCACGTCGTCGGGCTCGGTGCCCTCGAACTGAAACAACGGGTGAAACGGAGCGACCTGGATCACACCTTCGAGCTCGTGCTCGGCCACGACGTCATCCACCACGTTGAGGAAATCGTTGAAGACCTCGAAGTCGGGGAACAGCGTGGCGTGCACGAGCAGCGTGGTGTCGATCTCCTCGGCCGGCGTCTTCACCAGCAGCATGAGTTCGCGGTCGAGGTCGTCCAGAAACGCATCGAGGTGGCGCGCCTGACTGACCACGATGCGCACCTGGTTCTTCACATAAACCGCCCGCGCAAACGGACACAGGTTCAGGCCGATCACGGCCTTTTCCAGCCAGTGGCGCGTGGCGGCTTCAACTTCAGTGATGTTGTTCATGGAGACAGTTCCGCCGCAGGGCCGCCCCAAGGCGCAACGCCCCCCTTGGGGGGCAGCGACCCGCGAAGCGGCGGAGCGTGGGGGCTTTATTTCAATGCCTTGAATCTCATCCGTTTTGGTTTCGCGCCCTCTTCACCCAAACGCTTCTTCTTGTCGGCCTCGTACTCCTGGTAGTTGCCATTGAAGAACACCCACTGGCTGTCGCCCTCGGCGGCCAGGATGTGGGTGGCGATGCGGTCGAGGAACCAGCGATCGTGGCTGATGACCAGTGCGCAACCGGCGAATTCGAGCAGCGCGTCTTCGAGCGCGCGCAGGGTTTCCACATCCAGGTCGTTCGAGGGTTCGTCCAGCAGCAGCACGTTGCCGCCCTCGGCCAGCGTCTTGGCCAGGTGCAGACGACCACGTTCACCGCCTGAGAGGCTGCCCACACGCTTTTGCTGGTCGCCGCCGGAGAAGTTGAAGCGTCCGCAGTAGGCGCGGCTGGGCATCTGGAACTTGCCCACGGTGATCATGTCCAGGCCACCCGAGATGTCTTCCCACACGGTCTTCTCGCCCGCCAGGCCATCGCGGCTCTGGTCCACCACGGCCATGCGCACGGTCTGACCGATCTTCACTTCGCCGCTGTCGGGTTGTTCCTTGCCGGAGATCAGCTTGAACAGCGTGGACTTGCCCGCGCCGTTGGGGCCGATGATGCCGACGATGGCGCCCGCCGGAATCTGGAAGCTCAAGTTGTCGATCAGCAGGCGGTCGCCGAAGCTCTTGCTGACGTTCTTGAACTCGAACACCTCGTTGCCCAGGCGCTCGGCCACGGGAATGAAGATCTCGTTGGTCTCGTTGCGCTTCTGGTAGTCGACATCGCTGAGCTCTTCAAAGCGCGCCAGACGCGCCTTGCTTTTGGCCTGGCGGCCCTTGGGGTTCTGGCGAACCCACTCCAGCTCTTTCTTCATGGCCTTGGTGCGCGCGTCTTCGGTGCGCTGCTCCTGCTCCAGGCGGGCTTCCTTCTGCTCCAGCCAGGTCGAGTAGTTGCCCTTGTACGGAATGCCGTGACCGCGGTCGAGTTCGAGAATCCACTCGGCCGCGTTGTCCAGGAAATAACGATCGTGGGTGATAGCGACCACGGTGCCGGGGAAGCGCTTCAAGAACTGCTCCAGCCAGTCCACCGACTCGGCGTCCAGGTGGTTGGTGGGTTCGTCGAGCAACAGCATGTCGGGCTTGGACTGCAGCATGCAGCACAGCGCCACGCGGCGTTTTTCACCGCCGGAGAGCACGCCGACCTTGGCGTCCCATGGGGGCAGGCGCAGCGCGTCGGCCGCAATTTCGAGCTGGTGTTCACCGTCGGTACCCGAGGTGGAGATGATGGCTTCGAGTTGCGCCTGTTCCGCAGCGAGCGCGTCGAAGTCCGCGTCTTCCTCGGCGTAGGCGGCGTACACCTCTTCCAGGCGTTTCTGCGCAGCGCGCACGCCGCTCATGCTGTTTTCCACCGCTTCGCGCACGCTTTGCTCGGGGTCGAGCTGTGGCTCCTGCGGCAAATAACCAATGCGGATGCCGGGCATCGGGATGGCTTCGCCTTCGATTTCCTTGTCGATGCCGGCCATGATCTTCAGCAGCGTGGACTTGCCCGAGCCGTTGGTGCCGAGCACGCCGATCTTGGCGCCGGGGAAGAAGGAGAGCGAAATGTCCTTGAGGATCTGACGCTTGGGCGGCACGATTTTGCCGACCTTGTTCATGGAGAAAACGTATTGAGCCATTGCTGTGTGCCTGAGGAATCTGCAGCC
>JANPKR010000470.1:0-9474 GCA_031426175.1 Hydrogenophaga sp.
CAAGCCCTGCTGCACCACAAAGGCCGGGTCTTTCGCGGTGATGTCTTCGCCCTTGAACTCAATGGAGCCCTTGCGCGGATCGATGATGCCGCTGATGGTCTTGAGAATGGTGGTCTTGCCCGCGCCGTTGGAGCCGAGCACCGTGGCAATCTCGCTGCGGCGCACCTGCAGGCTCACGCCGCGAATGGCCTTGATCGGGCCATAGGCGCTCTCGACGTTGAGCAGCTTCAGCACCGGGGCGTCGGAAGTGGCAACGCTCATGACCGTGCTCCCTGGCTGACGGGCTTGTGGTTTTCGCGGCGCAGACTGGACACGTCGTCCATCGATCCCAGGTACGCCTCGATCACACCCGGATCGGCCTGCACCTGGGCCGGCTTGCCCGAGGCCAGCTCGCTGCCCATGCTCATGGCCAGCACACGGTCCGAGACCTTGGAAACCAGGGTCATGTCGTGTTCCACCATCAGCACCGTGATGCCGAGTTCGTTCTTGATGTCGGTGATCCAGAACGCCATGTCTTCGGTTTCCTCCACGTTCAGCCCCGAAGATGGCTCGTCCAGCAGCAGCAGCTTGGGTTCGGTGCACAGCGCACGCGCCAGCTCCACCACCTTGCGCACGCCGTAGGGCAGGCCGGCCACCATGCTTTCGCGGTGGTGCTGCAGATCGAGCAGGTCGATCACTTGCTCCACCTTTTCGCGTGCCTCGATCTCCGCCGCGCGCGTCTTGCCTGTGAAGAAGAGTTCGCTCCACAGCCCCGTCCTGCGGTGCGTGTGGCGCCCGATCAGCAGGTTCTGCAGCACCGTGGCGTGTTCGAACAGTTCGATGTTCTGGAACGTGCGCGCAATGCCGAGGCTGGCAATCTGGTGCGGTGCCTGGTCGGTCAGGCGCAGCATGCCCTCGGGCCCGGCGTAGTCGATGGTGCCGGTGGTGGGCGTGTAAATGCGGCTGATCAGGTTGAACACCGTCGTCTTGCCGGCGCCGTTGGGGCCGATCAAGGTGAACACCTCGCCGCGCTTCACGTCGAAGCTCACGTTGTTGACCGCGAGCACACCGCCGAAGCGCACGCTGAGGCTTTTCGCTGAAAGAAGAATGTCGTTCATGGTGTTCACTTCAGACGGTCAGACTTCTGGAAGCTCTTCTGCCGCTTGAACATGCCCTTGCGATAGAACGGGAACAGCTGGAAATACGCTCTGATCTTGAGCCAGCGGCCGTAGAGGCCCATGGGCTCGAACAGCACAAACGCGATCAGCACGAGGCCGTACACCGTGCCTTGCAGGCCGGCCGCCTGGCCGATGGCTGCAGGCAGGAAATCTTTGCCCAGCGCAATCAGCTGCGGCATCACGATGAGGAAAATCGCGCCGAGAAACGCGCCGTGGATCGAGCCCAGCCCGCCGATGACCACCATGAGCAGCAAATCAATCGACTGGATGATGCTGAACTGCTCGGGCGAGAGGAACTGGATCTTGTGCGCATAGAGCGCTCCGCCAATGCCGGCCAGCGCTGCCGAGAGCGCGAAGCTCATGGTCTTGTAGCGCGCGAGGTGAATGCCCATGCTTTGCGCCGAAATTTCCGAATCGCGGATGGCCACAAACGCGCGCCCGGTGCTTGAGCGCATGAGGTTGGCAATGGCCAGCGTGGCCAGCACCGTGACCACCAGGCACAAGAAGTAAAACTCGTTGGTGGACTCCAGCTCCCAGCCGAAGAGGGCGGGTGCGTTGACCACCAGCCCCGAGTTGCCGCCGGTCACGTGTTCCCAGCGTGCCATGATTTCTTCCACGATGAAACCAAACGCGAGTGTGGCCATGCCGAGGTAGATGCCCTTCACCCGCAGCGCCGGCAGGCCCACCACCATGCCCACCGCAGCCGAGAGCAAACCGGCGCAGGCCAGTGCCAGCGGGAACGGCAGGCCGGCGTTGACCATGATGGCCTGCGTGTATGCGCCCACGCCCAGAAAGGCCGCATGCCCGAGCGAGAAGAGGCCGGTGAAACCCGCCAGCAGCATCAGGCCGAGGCCAACGATGGAGTAGATCAGCACGAAGGTGAGCTGGGCCAGCCAGTACTCCTGGACCACCCACGGCGCGGTCACCAGAAAGAGCCCGAGCAGGCTGTACCAGAAGGTCTGCCCGCCGTGTTTGGAGAGTTTGATGTCCTGGTTGTAGTCGGTCTTGAAGAGAAAGCGCATGTCAGACCTTTTTCCTGAGCTTCTCGCCGAACAAACCATTGGGCTTGAGCACCAGCATGATCAGCACCACGATGTAAGGCGCAACGTCCTTGAAGCCTTCGGGCAGATAAAAGCCCGAGAACGCTTCGACGATGCCGATGATCAGCCCGCCCACGATGGCGCCGGGCAGGCTGGTGAAGCCACCCACCACCGCCGCCGGAAAGGCCTTCAGACCGATGAAGCCCATGTTGGCGTGCACGAAGGTGATGGGTGCGAGCAGCAGGCCCGCAATGGCCGCCACCGCGGCCGCCAGGCCCCACACCAGGCCGTTGAGCCGTTTGACCGGAATGCCCATGTAGTACGCGGCGAGCTGGTTTTGCGACGAAGCCTGCATGGCGATGCCGAGCTTGCTGTAGCGGAACATGGCGAACAGGCCCAGGCACAGCAAGCCGGTGACGCCGATCACCACGATCTGCTCGGCCGAGACCACCAGGCCACCCATGCGCAACACCTGGCCGGCGTAGGGCACGGGCAGGGTGTGGGTGTCGGTGCCGATGTTGGGGATCATGGTGATGAGCCCGCGCAGCACATAGCCCACCCCGATGGTGAGCATGACGATGGAGAACGCCGGTTGCCCCAGGATGGGGCGCACCACCGCGCGTTCGAGCACCACACCGAAGCAGCCCATGGCAATGATGGCCGCGGGCACCGCGAGCCAGAAAGGCAGACCGAGCACGGTCATGGCAGCCAGCGCCGCGAAGGCGCCCACCATCATGAGGTCGCCCTGTGCAAAGCTCACGGTTTCGGTCGCTTTGTAGATCAGCACGAAACCCAGGGCAATGAGTCCATAGATACAGCCCTGGGCCGCACCGCTGATGAGCAGTTGCAGCAATTGCACGCATGTCTCCTGTTGTTCTGGCGCCGACGTTCGGGGGGTGCTTGCTCCAAAGTTTGTGGCAGCGCACCCCCGGCGGTGTGGGCAATTTATAGCTGTCTTGCCCGGGACTGCCGCTAGGGGTTGTCCCCCATCACTTGTCGCTCAGGCGCCATGAAGATGCAGCGCATGAAGTCCATACGCATCGGTGCCGGCCTGGGGTTTTACGGCGACAACTGGGAACCTGTGGCAGCGAGCATCGAGCGCGGCGGCGTGCAGTTCATCGCCAGCGACCACCTGGCCGAACTCACGCTGGCGATTCTTCAGAAAGACCGCCAGCGCGACCCGACGCTGGGCTACGCGCGCGACGTGGTGCCCATGCTGCTCAAGCTGTGGCCGCTGATGCGCGAGCGCGGTGTGCGCTTTGTCTGCAACGCCGGCGGGCTCAACCCGCGCGGTGCGGCACAGGCGGTGCTGGCCGCGTTCCAGGCCAAGGGCTGGCAGGCGAAGGTGGCGGTGGTCACGGGTGACGACGTGTTGCCGCGCTTGCAGGCAGCCGACGCCGGTTTCGACCACCTCTTCACTCGCGAGAGCGTGGCCGGCGTGCGCGAGCGGCTGGTGTTTGCCAACGCCTATGTGGGCGCCAAGCCCATCGTTGACGCGCTGGATGCATGCGCCGACATCGTGATCACCGGGCGCGTGGCCGACGCGGCGTTGTTCCTCGGTCCGCTTGTGCACGGCCTGGGCTGGACACTGACGGGCGCCACCAGCAATCAGGACCTCAACCGCCTCGCCCAAGGCCTCACCGTGGGGCATTTGCTGGAATGCTCGGGCCAGGGCAGCGGCGGCAACTTCGGCAGCCAGGGCGCGTGGCAGGCCATTCCCGATCTGGCGCACATCGGCTACCCGATTGCCGAGGTGTATGCGGACGGCACGGCGCTGATCACCAAGGCGCCTGAGACGGGTGGGCGCATCAACTTCGACACCGTGCGCCAGCAGTTGCTGTACGAAGTGCACAACCCGCACGCCTACTTTTCGCCCGACGTGGTACTGGACATGGGCCACATCAGCCTGCAGGACGAGGGCTTTGATCGCGTGCGCCTCACCGGTGCGCGCGGCAGCGCGCCCACCGACACGCTGAAGGTGGTGGCGGGCTTTCGCGACGGCTACAAGGCCGAGGTGACCTGGGGCTTTTCGTGGCCCGATGCGTGGGACAAGGCGCAGGCGGCGCAGGCCACCATCCGCACCTTGCTGGCAGACAAACGCATTGCGCACGACGAGCTGTACGTGGAGTACCCCGGCCTCAATTCGGCGCACGGTGCGCTCGCGCCGCTGCCCAAGGCCGACGCGCTCAACCAGAGCAACGAAATCTGGACGCGCCTGGTGCTGCGCACCCAGGACAAGTCGGCTGCCGATGGCTTCGGCCGCCTGTTCCCCTGGATCGGCCTGAGCGGGCCGGCCTACACCTGCGGCTTCACTGGGCTTCACAACACCAGCGAATTGATGGGCATCTGGCCCACGCTGATCCCGCGTGAGGTGGTGGAGGCGGGTATGCAGGTTGAACTTCTGGGAGAGCGCGCATGAGCACGGTCTGCATCCCGTTGGTGCGCATCGCCCACGCCCGCAGCGGCGACAAGGCCGACTGGGTGGACTTCGGCCTGTTCGCGTGGAACGCGGCCGGTTACGCCATCCTTGAACGCGAAGTCACGGCCGAGCGCGTGCAGGCCCACTTTGCGCCCTGGCTGCCCGGCGAGGTGGACGCCTGGCCGCTGCCCAACATCCTGGCGGTCAAGTTTGTGCTGCGCGGTGCGCTGCAAGGCGGTGGTGCGCGCAACCTGCGGCTGGACAACCTGGGCAAGTCGATGGCGGGCGCGTTGTTGCGCATGGAGATCGAGGTGAGGCAGGCCGAACTGGAGGGGGCTTTGCATGCGCCGCGTGTGGGGTGGTGGCCATGAGCGGCGTCACCACCGAAATCCAGGGCGACATCTGGATCGTCACCCTCGACCGGCCCGAGGTGCGCAACGCGGTGGACAGCCCCACCGCACGGGCCTTGCACGCCGCCTTCCTCGCGTTTGAAGACGACGCCACGGCCAAGGTGGCCGTGTTCCACGGTGCACACGGCCACTTCTGCGCCGGCTGGGATCTGCAATACGGCGCGCGGCTCGCAGCCCTCGGCGAAAGCACCGGCCTGGATCTCGAATTCAACGCCGACGACCCGCGTGCACTCGGCCCCATGGGTCCGTCACGCCTGCGGCTCACCAAACCGGTCATCGCGGCCGTGAGCGGCGCCGCCGTGGCCGGCGGCATGGAGCTGGCCTTGTGGTGCGACATGCGCGTGATGGAAGACGACGCTTACTTCGGCGTGTACTGCCGCCGCTTCGGCGTGCCGCTGATCGACGGCGGCACTGTGCGGCTTCCGCGCCTGATCGGCATGGGCCACGCCATGGACCTGATCCTCACTGGCCGCAAGGTGGAAGCACCCGAAGCGCTGCAGATGGGTCTGGCCAACCGTGTGGTGCCCAGCGGGCAGGCGCGCGAGGCGGCCATCACCCTGGCGCGGCAACTCGCAGCCTTCCCGCAAGCCACGATGCGCGCTGACCGCGAAAGCGCCCTGGCCCAGTGGGACCTGCCGCTGGGTGAGGCACTGTTGCAGGAATGGCAGCGCGGCAAGGCGCGCATTCCCGATGCGCTGGAAGGCGCCACGCGGTTTGCGGCAGGGCAGGGGCGCCATGGAAAGTTCTGACATCGACGAAACCTCGGTGCGCGCGGCCACCGAGGCCTGGATTGCGGCGTTCAACCGCGCCGACACGGCCGCCATCTGCGCGTTCTACGACCCACAGGCGGTGCTCTGGGGCACGACCGCGGCCGAGCTCATCACCACGCCGCAGGGCATCCAGGGCTATTTCGAGGCCGTGTTCGCGCTGCGGCCCCTGCCGCGCATGGCGCTGGGCGAAACGCTGCCCCGCGTGTTCGGCGATGTGGCGGTGAGCACGGGCCGCTACACGCTGACGCTGTCTCCAGCGCCGCACTTGCGCGAGGTGTCGGCGCGCTTCAGCTTCACCTACCGGTGTCTGGCCGGCGCCTGGCGCATCGTCGACCACCATTCGTCGGCCATGCCTTCACCGTCGACCGCACTGGCTGCGCTGGCCGCCGCGTCTTGATCGGTTTAGCATCCCAGCGGGTTTCTACCCGAGGGAGGTGCACCATGAGCGATGTCTTTCTGAGCTACGCAAGCGAAGACCGCGAGCGCGCCGCGCAGCTGGCCCACGCGCTGGGCCAACAGGGTTGGTCGGTGTGGTGGGACCGCAAGATCATCGCAGGACAGGCATTCGACCAGGCCATCGAGCGTGAACTCGAAGCTGCCCGCGCGGTAGTGGTGCTCTGGTCCGCGGACTCCATTGCGTCCGAGTGGGTGAAGAACGAAGCGGCAGTGGCCGCCGAGCGCGGCGTGCTGGTGCCCGCGCTGATTGACAACGTGAAGCTGCCACTGGAATTCCGCCGGAAGCAGACAGCTGATCTGGTGGGTTGGCAGGGTGATGAAGCCCAAGCCGGCTTTCAGGGGCTGTGCCAGGGAGTGGCCCATGCGATGGGCGCTCAAGTGCCAAAGGCGCAGCGCGCATCAGCCCCGACACCGCGGCATGTCGGATGGGTGGCGCTGTCGCTCGGGGGGCTGGCCTGCGTGCTCTTGGGTCTGTACGCGGTGGAAGCTTGGCGTGCAACGCCCGAGGTGCCGGTGAGTGCTGTCACCTCCCCCATCGACTCAACGACTGCGAACGCGAGCAGGTCCCCGGTCAGCAAGGCGCCCGGGCTGGCTGATCTGGTGGTGGGCACGTACAGCGGCGACGTGATCGCGGACTCCAAGGGCCCGTCGCGCAGCGACATCGAAGTCACCATCACCCGCCTCGACCGCGCCACCGTGCGCGTAACGTCGGAGCTGAGTCGCATCGGCGTGGTCGATGTTGTCCTGAACCGAAACGGCAACCAGATTTTTGCGGCCGACGGCAACTCTCCCTTCATCGTGGACCTGGCCCGATCGCCACCCACTTTGGTGTTCGATCCGCGCGGCGAACTGGCCTACCGTGGAACGCGCATGCCTTGATGCTTTTCTATGATGGGCACATGACACCCACCGATTTCTCCGCTCCGGCCAACGTGCTGGTGCTGCAACACCTGCTGGAAGACGGCCCGGGTTTCCTGGGGGAATGGCTTGATGCGCAGGGCATCCGCTGGCACCTGCGCTGCGCCGAGGCCGGTCAGGCCTACCCCGACTCGGTGCGCGGCTACCGAGGGCTGGCGGTGTTGGGCGGCGCGTGGAGTGCCAACGACGACCGCCCCACGCTGCGCCAGGCCGAGGCGCTGATCCGCGAGGCCGACGCGCTGGGCATTCCCGTCATCGGCCATTGCCTGGGCGGACAGCTCATGGCACGTGCGTTCGGTGGCCGGGTGGAGCGGTTGCCGCAGCCCGAGGTGGGTTGGTGGCCCATCGCCCGAAGCGACAGCCCCGCTGCTCGCGAATGGCTGGGCGATGCCGAACAGCCCACGGTCTACCAGTGGCACCAGGACAACTTTGTGGACTTGCCGCCCGGTGCGGAGTTGCTGGCCTCCAGCAGCGCCTGCGCGCACCAGGCCTTCGCCCTGCGCCAGCACCTGGCCATGCAATTCCACATCGAGATCACACCGGCCAAGATCAGGGCTTGGTTGGAGGAGCCAGGCCAGGCCTACCCGGTGAACGTGCTGCTGCACCGCGACAGCGTGCAGGACCCCGCCTCCATGAACGCGGCGACCGCACTGCACCAGTCGGTCAGCGAAGCGATGGCCGATCGCATTTACCGGGTGTGGCGCTCGCGCTGGCCGGGGTGAGCGCCGCTCAGCCTGTCACACCCGGCAAGTCCAGGTGTTCCTTCGGGATCGGCCGGGGCCGGCCCTCCATGTCGATCGCCACATAGGTCAGGCTGGCTTCGGTCACCTTCACGTACTGGCCCTGGGCCGAGAAACGTTCGGCGAACACCTCCACCTGCACCGTGATGGAGGTGTTGCCCACCCGCGTGACGTGCGCGAAGAAGCTCAGGATGTCGCCCACGCGCACCGGCTGTTTGAAGATGAACTGGTTCACCGCCACCGTGGCCATGCGCCCGCGCACATAGCGCGCCGGCAGCACGGCGCCGGCCAGGTCGACCTGGGCCATGACCCAGCCGCCGAAGATGTCGCCGTTGGCGTTGCAGTCCGCCGGCATGGGAATGACCTTCAGCACCAGTTCCCTGTCGCGCGGCAGGGTGGTTTCGGGGTTCGGGCTTGTTTTGTCGGTCATGGTCACAATCTCCAGTTGCTCACGATTCTCACGCATGCGCCCAGACAATCCCTCCCAAGCCACCGTCGCCCTGCCCGCCAGCCCAGGTGCGCCAGCCAACAAGCCCCAGCGGTCCGACTGGGCCACGCTCAAGCGCCTGTTGCCCTACTTGTGGCAATACAAGGTGCGCGTGGTGCTGGCGCTGGCCTTCATGGTGGCCGCCAAGATGGCCAACGTGAGCGTGCCGCTGCTGTTGAAACAGCTGGTCGACGCCATGAGCATCAAACCCGGCAGCGTGGAGGCTCTGCTCGTGGTGCCGCTGGGCCTGCTGCTGGCCTACGGCGGCCTGCGCCTGTGCACCAGCCTATTCACCGAGCTGCGCGAGCTGGTGTTTGCCAAAGCCACCGAGGGCGCCACGCGCAGCATCGCGCTGCAGGTGTTTGGCCATTTGCATGCGTTGAGCCTGCGCTTTCACCTGGAGCGCCAGACCGGCGGCATGACGCGAGACATCGAACGGGGCACGCGCGGCGTGCAGTCGCTCATCTCGTACTCGCTCTACAGCATCATCCCCACGCTGATCGAGGTGGCCATGGTGCTCGCGCTGCTGGGCACCCAGTTCGACATGGGCTATGTGTGGATCACGCTGGTGGCGCTGGTGCTCTACATCACCTTCACCGTGGTGGTGACGGAGTGGCGCACCAAGTTCCGCCGCGAGATGAACGAGCTGGAGTCCACCAGCCAGACGCGCGCCATCGACTCGCTGCTGAACTACGAGACGGTGAAGTACTTCAACAACGAAGCGTTTGAAGGCCGCCGCTACGACGAAGCGCTGGAAAAATTGCGCCGCGCCCGCATCAAGAGCCAGACCACCCTGTCCATGCTCAACGCCGGGCAGCAACTGGTGATCGCGGTGGCGCTGGTGCTCATGCTCTACCGCGCCACACAGGGCGTGGTCAGCGGCGAAATGACGCTGGGCGACCTGGTCATGGTCAACGCCTTCATGATCCAGCTCTACATTCCGCTGGGGTTTCTGGGCGTGCTGTACCGCGAGATCAAGCAGAGCCTGACCGACCTGGACAAGATGTTCGTGCTGCTGGAGAAAGAGCGCGAGATTGCGGATTCACCCGACGCCCGGCCGCTGCTGCTGGACGGCCC
>JANPKR010000471.1:0-2329 GCA_031426175.1 Hydrogenophaga sp.
AGAAGTGGCCCGCACCACCCAGGCCGAGTACTTTTACGCCGGCACCGCCGACAACCTCAAGAAGGTCTACGAGACGCTGAGCTCGCGCCTGACGGTTGAAAAAAAGGAAACCGAAATCGCCGGCTTGCTCGCGCTGGTGGCATCCTTCCTCGCGCTGATCTCGGCGGGGCTCTCGGTGTTGTGGTTCAACCGGATTCTTTGAGGGCGCCGCCGGTCGGTACCGGCACAATCCCCGCATGAACCAACAAGTGATCGTCGCCGGTGGGGGCATCGGCGGACTGGCCTGCGCCCTGGCCCTGGCGCGCCAGGGCATACCGAGCGTGCTGCTGGAACAGGCGGCGGCGTTTGGCGAGGTGGGTGCCGGCTTGCAGCTCGGACCCAATGCCACGCGGGTGCTGGCCGATTGGGGTCTCTCCGATGCGCTGCAGGCGCTTGCCGCGTTTCCCGAAACACTCCTAGTGCGTGATTCGCACGGTGGTACCGATCTCGGACAGTTGCGTCTGGGTGCGATGGCCATCGCTCGCCATGGCCAGCCTTACGCCACGCTGCACCGGGCCGATCTGCATGCGCTGCTGCTGGTAGCCGTGCAGGAACATGGGCTGACCGAACTGCGTTTGAAGACACGTCTTGCCGCGTTCACCGAGACCTCGGGTGGCGTGGTTGTGACGCTGGACGAAGGCATCACCCTGAGTGGCGATGCCTTGCTGGGCTGCGACGGTTTGTGGAGCCGTGTTCGCTCCCAGTTGCTCGGTGCCCGGTCAGTTCGCGCCAGCGGTCACCTGGCTTACCGCGGGATGGTGCGTGTGGCTGATCTGCCCGTACCGCTGCGGGCCAACGCCGTCACCGCCTGGCTCGGGCCACGCATGCACGTGGTGCACTACCCCGTGCGTGGTGGCGAGTGGATGAATGTGGTGGCGGTGGTGCACGGCGTGCTGGGTCAAGGCCATGGAGGTGACTCGGGGTCGGACCTGCAGAGCTGGACGCACGAAGCCCGGGCCACCGATCTCAAGCGCTCCATGGGTCCTGCCTGTGCCGACTTGCTGTCCATGATCGACGCCGTACCAGCGTGGTCGTTGTGGTCCCTGAACGACCGCCCGCCCATGAGCGGAGCGCACGAACACGCGCGGGGCAGGGTGGCTCTGGTGGGCGATGCTGCGCATCCGCTGCGCCCCTACCTGGCGCAGGGTGCGGCGATGGCGATTGAAGACGCTTGGACGCTGGGGCGCTTGTTGAAACCCGGGCTGGCTTCCACCGACTGGCCTTCTGTGCTGGCCCGTTTCGCCGACACCCGCTGGCAACGCAATGCGCGCGTGCAGCGGCACTCGCAGCGCAACGGTCGCATCTTTCACGCCACCGGCCTCGTGCGCTGGGGACGCGACACGGCCATGCGCTGGCTCGGTGAATCCTTGCTGGACAATCCATGGCTCTACAACGGGCCGCCCGAGCCCGAGCAAGACCCCGTTCCTTCACCCCGATCCAAGAGGAAGACATGACCCTGAAGTCCACCACCCACAACACCGAAGTCACCCGCCGCCACGCCCTTGCCACCGCCGCAGCCCTCGTGGCTGCGTGTGTGTTGCCCAACGCGCATGCGCAGGCAGTCTGGCCCAGCCGGCCCCTCAAGATCGTGGTGGGCTTTCCCGGAGGTTCCTCGCCAGACCTCATGGCGCGCCTGCTCGCCGAGCCCCTGTCGCAAGCCTTGGGTCAACCGGTGATCATTGAAAACAAGCCGGGCGCGGGTGGCAACATCGCCGCAGCGCAAGTGGCGCGTGCCTCCGACGACCACACCATCGGGCTGATGATCAACGGCAACATGACGATCGCCAGGATCCTCAATCCCGACACCACCTACGACCCGCTGAAAGACCTCACGCCGGTTTCGTTGATCGCGGTGGCGCCGCTCGTGCTGAGTGCGCCCGCCGGCGGCCCGAGCGGGGCCGCTTTTTTTGCCGCAGCGAAGCAGTCGGGCGCCAGCTGGAACTACGGCACCCCCGGTGTGGGCACGGTGGCCCACCTGGGCATGGAACTGCTCAAGAGCCGAGCCGGTATCGCACCGGTGCACGTCCCGTACCCCGGCAACCCGCAGGTGATCACGGCCCTGCTGGGCAACCAGATCCAGATGGCGATGCTTCCGCCGGGTCTGGCCATGGCGCAGGTGCGCGCGGGCAAGCTCAACGCGATCGGTGTTACCTCGGCCGGGCGCAGCAGCGTGGTGCCCGAGCTGCCCAGCCTGGCAGAAGCGGGCGTGAAGAACCTTCAGCTGGAGATCTGGAACGCGGTGGCCGCGCCCAACAGCCTGCCCAAGGCCCACGTGAACCGACTGGCCGCT
>JANPKR010000472.1:0-1667 GCA_031426175.1 Hydrogenophaga sp.
TGGTGGGCGGTGGACACGGTCGTCTGCACGCTGGGCACCACCATCCGGGTGGCTGGCTCCCAGGCTGCGTTTTACAAGGTGGACCACGACCACCCGCTGGAGGTGGCCTACCTGGCGCGGCGGCATGGCGCGCAGGCCTTCGCATTCAACTCGGCGTTGGGTGCCGATGTGGGATCGCGCGTGTTTTATTCGCGCACCAAGGGCGAAGCCGAGCGCGACCTGCAGGCAGTGGGTTATCCCTCGTTGACCTTTGTGCGCCCCGGATTGATCGGCGGTCACCGCGATCAGAGTCGCCCTGCCGAGCAACTGGCCGTGACGGTGTCAGGCTGGTTGCAGCCGGTGCTGCCCAGGCGTTACCGTGTGGTGCCGGCCGACCGCATTGCACACCACCTGCTGCAGGCGGCCATGGTCGCCGCACCTGGGGTGCACGTGCTGCCGTCGGAAGCCTTGCTGTAAGGCCTCAGGCCACCACCACAGCCGCACCATCGCCGCGGGGCACGATGCGGCCGATCTCGAACACCGTCTCACCCCGCCCGCGCAGCGTGGCCGCGCAGGCAGCAGCCTCGGCTGCGTCGATCACCACGACCATGCCGATGCCGTTGTTGAAGGTGCGGTTCATTTCGATGTCGTCGATGCCGGCGGTTTTCTGCAGCCATGCGAACAGCTCGGTTTGCGGCCAGCTGCCCTTGACCAGGTGCGCGGCTGTGCCCTCGGGCAAAACGCGAGGGATGTTTTCCAGCAGGCCGCCGCCGGTGATGTGGGCCAGGGCCTTGATGGGGTGAGCGGCGAGTGCGGCCAGCACGTTCTTCACGTAAAGCCGGGTCGGCTTCATGATGGCCTGCTTGAAAGGCTGGCCGTCCAGCGCGGCGGGCAGATCGGCGCCTGCGCGCTCGATGCACTTGCGCACCAGCGAGAAACCGTTGGAGTGCACGCCGTGCGAGGCCAGGCCCAGCACCACGTCCCCAGGCTTCACGCTTTGGCCGGTGAGGATCTTCGATTTTTCAACTGCGCCCACGCAGAAGCCAGCCAGGTCGTATTCGCCCGCCGGGTACATGCCGGGCATTTCGGCGGTCTCACCACCGATGAGGGCGCAGCCGCTGAGCTCGCAGCCCTGGGCGATGCCGCCCACCACCGCAGCCGCCGTGTCAACGTCCAGCTTGCCGCAGGCAAAGTAGTCCAGGAAGAACAGCGGTTCGGCGCCTTGCACCAGCACGTCGTTCACGCTCATGCCCACCAGGTCGATGCCCACCGTGTCGTGCATGTTCCACTCAAAGGCCAGCTTGAGTTTGGTGCCCACGCCGTCGGTGCCGCTCACCAGCACCGGTTCCTTGTAGCGCTTGGGCACCTCGAACAGCGCACCAAAGCCGCCAATGCCGGCCAGCACGCCTTCGCGCATGGTCTTTTTGGCCAGCGGCTTGATGCGCTCGACCAGCGCGTCGCCCGCGTCGATGTCGACACCGGCGTCTTTGTACGAAAGGGGGGTGGTGGAGGAAGTCATGTGCGGGCTGGCCCGGCGCGGAGCCGGACGGTCGTTGGAGCGGGACGCTGGGCGGGTGGGGGGCTTTCGGGTACCCTGAGAGTGGCCCGATAGAATTTGCCCCAGATTTTAAGGGGTCGCCCTCGCGGCCTCATCGACCCTCGCGCTCCATGCCACTGACTTCCAACCA
>JANPKR010000473.1:0-7958 GCA_031426175.1 Hydrogenophaga sp.
CCACGCTGGCCGACGTGGGCCTGTTCTCAGACGGCACGGCGGTCAAACTGGTGGGCGAAGAAACCTTCCGCATCGCTCGTGGCCTGGTGGACGAATTCATCACGGTGGACACGGACGCGGTGTGCGCCGCCATCAAGGACGTATTCGTGGATACACGAAGCATCGTGGAGCCGGCTGGCGCCCTCTCGGTCGCAGCCATCAAACAGTACGTAGCCACCCACAAAACCCGGGGGGAGACATACGCGGCCATTTTGTGTGGAGCCAACATGAACTTCGACCGGCTGCGTTTCGTGGCCGAGCGCGCGGAGGTGGGCGAAGAACGCGAGGCGCTGTTTGCGGTGACCATTCCCGAAGAGCGCGGCAGCTTCCGACGGTTCTGCGAACTCATCGGTGACCTGCCGGGCGGCCCACGCAACGTGACGGAGTTCAACTACCGCATTCACGACGGCAGCAAGGCCCATGTGTTTGTAGGCTTGACCACACAGGGCAAGGGCGAATCGGCCAAGATCGCCAAAAACCTGATCAAGCACGGCTTTCAGACGCTGGACCTGACCCACGACGACCTGGCCAAGGAGCACATCCGCCACATGGTGGGAGGGCATTCGCCGCTGGCGCACGACGAGCGCCTGCTGCGCTTCGTGTTTCCCGAGCGGCCGGGGGCTCTGCTGAAGTTTTTGAGCCTGATGCGACCGGGCTGGAACATCAGCCTGTTCCACTACCGCAACCAGGGCGCCGACTACGGACGCATCCTCGTGGGCTTGCAGGTGCCGGCCAAGGACCACAAGGCGTTCGACAAATTTCTGGACACCCTGGGCTACCCGTGCGTGGAAGAGACCAACAACCCGGTTTACCGCCTGTTCCTTCAGAGCTGAACCTGATGTGATCGTGCCATGGCTCAAGAACCCATCTTCTCTCCGTTGACCAAGCGTTCTGCAGCGTTGCCAGCCGATCTGAAGCTGCCCGCGATCTCGGGCACTACCGACACCATGCTGGAGTTTGCCCTGCGCCAGCGCCTGCGCCCTGAGGGCATGCAGGAGCACGCGCTGGGCCGCATGGAAAGCCTGGTGCTGCAACTGGCCCGCGCGCAAAACGGTACGTCGATCGAGTTCGATCTGCTGGCCTTCGACTCGCCGCAACTGGTGGTGTTTGCGGCCGATCATGGCATCGCCGACGAGGGCATGTCGCCAATGGCGTCGACCATGACCGAGCAGATGGTGATGCAGCTTCTGCGTGGCCAGGCGCCCGTGAACGCACTGGCCACCTTGCACGGCTTCGATCTCACCGTGGTGGACGCGGGCATGGCCAAGCCGATCGCACCGCCGATCGACACCAAGCAGCACGGCTCGCTGCTTCTGCGCAAGATTGGTTACGGCACTCGCAACTTGATGCTAGGGCCAGCCATGTCCATCGCACAGGCGGTGTCGGCCGTGCACGCCGGCATGGATGTGGTGCGCCACCTGCCCGGCAATGTGATCGCACTGGGCGATGTGGGCGTGGCCAACTCGGTGAGCGCGGCCATGCTGCTGTCGCGCCTGTGCGGCGTGCCGCTGGTGGATGCCTTCGGCCGAGACGACACCGAGACCGGCAACCTGGACGACACACAGCACGTCAAGCGGGTGGAGAAACTCTCGGCCGCTGCCAGCAAACACCGCCATGCCATTGGTCCGTTCGAGGCATTGGCCGCCCTGGGCGGTTTCGAGATTGCCATGATGGCCGGCGCCATGCTGCAAGCGGCAAGCGATCGGCGTGTGGTGCTGGTGGATGGTTACGTGGCGGGTGCAGCAGCCCTGGTGGCGCGCGGTCTGTGCCCCGATGTGGTGGACTACCTTGTGTTCACGCACCGCGCAGCCGATGCCGGGCACCGCCTGCTGCTGATCCACATGCAGTCACAGCCGCTGCTGGACATGGGACTTCGCCTTGGTCAGGGCACGGGTGCGCTGCTGGCCTGGCCGATGTTGCTGGCAGCGCAGAGTTTGCTGGAACGCTGAGTTGTCGGCGCTCGGAGCGCGGTACTCCTGCGACACGGCCAAATCAAGACGGCGCTGCGACGCTCTCTGGCAAGGTCAGTTCGACGGTGGAAGGTCCGTTCATCGACGCCCCCAGGCGCGCTGACCGCCGCGACACGGCCTGCAGCACAAGACCGCCCTCGATCGAAGCCCCCACGCGGTAGGGGCGCGGCGGTTGGCCGTTGACCGCGATCAGTGCCGCTCCACCCGCGGCGCTGGCGGCCACCACCCCTTGCAACTGGTATTGGGTGCCGGTGGCTACCGGGGGAGCGTTGGGAGCGGCGGCTGCCACGGGCTGTGCGCCCAGTGCGCGGGCCACAGCAAGCGAATCCACCTGGATCGACGAGGGAGCGGCCACGGCCAATGGCGTGACCGGCGAACGGCCCAAGGCTTGCAACACCCAGAAGCCTGCGCTCAGACCTGCAGCCAGCCACAAAGCCCCCGCAACCAGCGCCGGACCTCGGCGGCTGCTGTTTTGCAACGCTGCCGGGCTTTCCATCAGGAAGCCGGAGTGGCCGAAAGCGGGTGCCTTTTTCATGCCCGGATTATGATCGACCAAGCCCTGCGCACAAGTGGGGCCTCAGGCCTGTGTGCCCGCTTGCCAGGTCTCGCCATCTCACCAGCGTCCGGGAGTTCGAATTGACACACCACATCCTCCAGCCGCGCGACAGCGCGCCACGCACAGCGTTGCCCTGGCGCACCCTGCAGCGCGGTTTCACGCTGATCGAGCTCATGGTGGTGCTGGTCATCATCGGTGTGCTGGCCGCGCTGATCGTGCCCAACGTGCTCGACCGCGCCGACGATGCCCGGGTGACCGCCGCCAAAACCGACGTGAACAACCTGATGCAGGCGCTCAAGCTATACCGACTGGACAACCAGCGCTACCCCACCGGCGAACAAGGCCTCAACGCGCTGGTGGCCAAGCCCACCACCGGACCGATTCCGCCCAACTGGCGGCCCTACCTCGACAAACTCCCGGCCGATCCCTGGAGCCGACCCTACCAGTACCTCAACCCCGGACTCAAGGGCGAGGTGGACGTGCTCTCGCTGGGCGCAGACGGCCAACCAGGTGGCGAGAGCCGCGACGCAGACGTGGGCAGTTGGCAATAGGGCTCAACATGCGGCGCAGCCTGGGCTTCACCCTGATCGAACTGATGGTGGTGGTGGCCTTGGTGGCGCTGGCCACGGCCGGGGTCACGTTGTCCTTGCGAGATGACGGATCCACACGGCTGGAACGGGAAGCCCTTCGCCTGTCGGCATTGATTGAATCAGCGCGCGCACAATCGCGCACCAGCGGTTTGCCGGTGGTGTGGCGCAGCCTGCCGCAGGGGTTCGAGTTCGTCGGCCTGCCGCCGCTTCGCAGTGGCGCACCGTCGCGCGACAGCCTCATCGGGCCGCGTCCCTGGCTCAGCCCGGACACCCTGGCCCAGGTGATCCAACCACCGGGCGCCTTGACGCTGGTGCTCGGCCCCGAGCCGCTCATAGCAGCGCAGCGGGTGGTGCTGCAGCAAGGCGATCGCCGCCTGACCCTGGCCACCGACGGCATCTCGGCATTCGCCGTCGTGCCCGACGCACCGTGAAGGCATCGCGCGGGTTCACCCTGATCGAGGTGCTGGTGGCGCTCGCGGTGATCGCCATCACCCTTGCGGCCGGTCTGCAGGCCACCGGATCACTCACGCGCGCCGCCGTGCGCCAGAGCGACCAGTGGCTGGCCCAGATCTGCGCCGAAAACGAACTCACGCGGTTGCGGCTGCTGCGCCAGCTGCCAGGCACGGGCGACAGCGAAATGAGCTGCGAACAAGCGGGCCGGCTGTTGCGTGTGCGGCTGGCGGTTCTGCCCACCCCCAACCCCAACTTCCGGCGAATCGACGCGGTGGTGGAGGGTGACGTGGATGGCGCAACGGTGCGACTGTTGTCCCTCTCAACCATCATCGGGCGCTACTGATGAACTGGTGCCACCACGCTTCGCCGATGCGCGGCCTCGTCGCAAGACCTGCCGCCCGAGGCTTCACGCTCATCGAGCTCCTGGTCGCCATCGCGGTGATGGCGATGTTGGCACTGCTGAGCTGGCGTTCCATCGACGGCATGTCGCGCACGCAGACGATCACCCAGGAGCGTTCCGATGGATTGCTGCGACTGCAATCGGCAGTAGGCCAGTGGATCGCCGACCTGGACGCGGTGCTCGACACCGGTGAGGTCGCACCGGTTGACTTCAACGGCCAGACGCTGCGGCTCACCCGCCGCGACAGCGCCGAATCGGGTTTGGACAGCCGCGGCGTCCGGGTGGTGGCCTGGGCGCTGCTGCCGTCGGCCAGCGGCGAGCAGTGGACCCGCTGGCAGTCGGGCCCGCTGCTGCAGCGCGACGAACTCGCCCGCGCCTGGCAACGCGCGGCCGACTGGGGCAGAGGCGCTGGATCGGCCCCGGCCAGCGCCAACAACCTGGGCGCCGACAGCGCACTGGCCATCATCGCCATCGACCAGTGGCAAATCTTCTACCACCGGGGTGAGACCTGGGGCAATCCCTTGTCTTCCGTCGGCACCGAAGGCGCAGAGCCCGGCGGCGCCCCCGCCAGCAGCATGCCCAACGGCGTGCGCCTGCAACTCACACTGTCGGGCGGTCAGGGCCTGACCGGCACTCTTCTGCGCGACTGGGTGCGTCCGACTCTGGAGGCCGGCAGATGAATTGGCCCCCACGCTGCGCCGCTGCCCGGGTCGCTTCCGCCCGAGGGGGCTGCTTGCCCTTGGCCAAACGCCAGCGCGGCGCTGCCCTCTTGCTCGCCATGCTCACCGTCACACTGGTGGCCACCCTGGCGTCGGCGGCCTTGTGGCAGCAGTGGCGCTCCACCGAGGTCGAGCAGGCTGAGCGACAGCGGGTGCAAGCGGGCTGGATCCTGACCGGGGCGCTGGACTGGGCGCGCCTGATCCTTCGCGAAGACGCGCGCAGCAACCAGAACAGCGGCAACGCCGATCACCTGGGCGAGCCCTGGGCGCTGCCGCTGGAGGAGGCGCGCCTGTCGAGCTTTCTGGCCGCCGACAAGAGCAACAACGCCGACAACACCCTGGAGGCCTTTCTCTCCGGCGAGATGATCGACATGCAGTCGCGCCTGAATTTCAACAACCTCGTGCGCACATCCGGTGGCGGTGCAAGCGCCAAGGCCGAGATTTCGGAAGCCGACCTTCGCGCTTTCACCAAGCTGTACGAACAACTTGGCCTGCCCGCCGTGGAGCTCACCAACGCCGCGGCCGAACTGCGCAATTCGACCCAACTGGCCTTGACCGACCCCCTGCCCTCGCGCACTGCATTGCTGCCACGCAAGCTCTCGCACCTGGGCTGGCTGGGCATCAGCCGCGCGAGTCTGGCCGCGCTGGAGCCCCACGTTGCCGTGTTGCCGGAGCGCTCCAGCCTCAACCTCAACACCGCCAGCCCGCAGGCCATTTTTGCCAGCCTGCCCGGCCTGGACATGGCCCAGGCCCGCCAGGTGGTGGCGGCACGCGAACGCAATCCGTTCAAGAACATCGGCGATGTGACCCTGGCCGTGCCAGTCACCGCCGGCAAGCTCAACGAGGATGTCCACGGCACCCGCAGCCGCTACTTCGAGGTGCGGGGTCGTCTGCGGCTGGAGAACGCCATCATCGAAGAGCGCTCGCTGGTCGTGCGCAACAACCTTGATGTGCGGGTGAGCTGGCGCGAGCGCTTTGCCCAACCAGGCCCGCGCCCCTGACGCGCAGCCCCAACAATGACCACCCTTTCGCCCGCAACTTTTTGACTGCACGTCACACAGGCTCTCTAGAATGGGACAACCCGTGGCCGTGCGCCACGCACCCCACCCCATTGTGCTGATCCTCACCCCTGCGGATTTCTCCGTCACCACCCCCACCCCCGCCTCGGCCCTGTTCGATTGGGCTGCTTCGGGCAATGGTCAGCAGATCAACGACCTTGGCCAATGCGCTGCTTCGCTGCTGCCGCGCGACGATGAAGTGGTTCTGGTGCTCCCGCCGCGCAGCATGTCGTGGCACCGCGTGGCGCTGCCCAAGGTGGCATCAACCCGCCTGCGAGCCGCGCTCGAGGGCTTGCTTGAAGACCGCCTGCTGGCCGACGTGAACGAACTGCACTTTGCGCTGGAGCCCGGCGGAAAATCGGGACAGACCGTGTGGGTTGCGGTCTGTCAAAAGACCTGGCTGCGCAGCTGGCTGCAGGTCCTGGAGGGCGCGGGCCGACCGGTCACGCGCATCGTGCCGGCCCTGTGGCCTCTGGTGCAGTCCGAGGCGCCCGTGGCATCCGCAGGCGCTTCTCGCAGCTTCGAACTCGACATTCCCTCCACCATCCACTGGGCCCACGGCGAGGGAGAGCAGGTCTGGCTGGGCAGTTCCAGTGTGCTGGGCGTCAGTTGCACGCCGTTGCTGGAAACCGCCAGCGGTGCCGGCGGCAGTGCGAGTGTGGCGGCCGTCACCGCGCTCATGCCCCCATCGCCCGACGCTCTGGGCGAGTCCGCCGAATACGACATCTGGCTGGCCGACCCCAGCGTGGCCACGGTGGCCGAACGCATCCTGGGACAGCGCTTCGAGCTCGTGGCGCAGCCCCAGTGGCTGTTGCGCTGCTCACAGTCCGAGTGGAATCTGGCGCAGTTCGACCTGAGCCTCTCAGCCAGCGCACGCCGTGGCCAACGTTTGCGGCGCAGCCTGCGGCAATGGCGCAGTGCGCCGGCCTGGCGACCCGCGCGCTGGGGTCTGGCGGCGCTGGTGGGCGTCCAGCTGGTCGGGCTCAACGCCGCAGCGTGGCACGAAAGCAGCGCCTTGCGAACCAAACAACAGGCGGTTCAACAGACGCTGCAGCAAACCTTTCCGCAAGTGACCCTGGTCCTTGACGCCCCGGTGCAAATGCAACGCGAGCTGGTTCGCTTGCAACAGGCCGCAGGCGCGCTTTCGCTCAGCGATCTCGAAACATTGCTCGGCGCGATCGATCAGGCGTCTGGCGGCGAGAACCTGTCACCCAGCACGGTCACCTACGCACCGGGCGAAGGCCGCTTTGCAGGCTGGCGTGCCACCGAAGATCAGGTGCGTGCCCTGCAACAAACCCTGGAGCGCGCCGGCTGGCGTGTGCGCTTCGACGGCAATGAACTGGCCATGAGCCCATCAGCACCCTGACTCCATGGCCACCCTTCAACGCTCCCACTCCGCCGGCGCCTCCCTTGCCCGGATCACCGCGCCGTTGTCGGCCGCGCTGGACCGGCTTTCGCCCCGCGAACGCCAGGCCGTGCTGATCGCTTTGTGGGTCGTGGGTCTGGTCCTGCTGTGGTGGCTGGCGGTGGGTCCCGCGCTGGCCACGCTGCGCGAGGCGCCCGCGCGCCATGCCCGACTGGACGCCCAGCTCGGCCAGATGCAGCGCATGGCGGCCTCGGCCACCGCACTGCGCAGCGAATCCACCGCCCAGGCACCGGGCCGCGACCAGGTGCTGCGCGCGCTTGAGGCCGCCACCGCCTCGCTGGGGCCCACCGCCCAGCTCTCGGTGCTGGGCGACCGTGCCACCGCCACGCTGCGCGGCACACCGCCTGCCGCGCTGGCGCAATGGCTGGCGCAGGTGCGCATCAACGCCCGGCTGCTCCCGCTGGAATCCCAGCTCACACGCGATCCCGCCACCTCGGGCTGGAACGGCACGGTGGTGCTCTCCGGCCCCGGTCTGGCCGGAGGCGGCTGAACCATGAATGCACGCTGGCCCTCACGCCTGGCCTGGACGGGCGCCGTCCTCGGGCTGGTGGCGGCGTTGCTCGTGTTCGCTCCGGCTCGCTGGCTGGCGAACACCATCAGCTCGGCCACCGCCGACCAACTTCAACTCGTCAACGCGCGCGGCACGGTCTGGCGCGGCCAGGCCGACCTCATGTTCACCGGCGGCCAGGGCAGCCAGACCCGGACCACCCTGCCACAAGGTGTGCAATGGCGGCTCTCGCCCACCCT
>JANPKR010000474.1:0-1688 GCA_031426175.1 Hydrogenophaga sp.
CCATGCCTTCTGCCGGGCAGGCGCCGAATGAATTCTTGTGCAGCGACATGAAGATCAGCGGTGCCATCAGCGCGTGCACCGATTCTTCGTACGGGAGGGCGCGGAACTCGCCTCGTTCCACGCCGCGGCGCAGTGTACGGACCAGCGCATCGGCAGCAGGCTGGATCACTTCGTCCCGGTAGAACTGCGCAATCTCGGGAAAGTTGCGCACCTCCGACATCATGATCTTGTGGATGCCGCCGGCGGGTGTGTTGCCCACACGTTCCCACCAGATGCGCAGCAGCATCACCAGCAGCTCGGAAGTCGGCCCTTCGAACTGGTCGATGATGCCCACGCCCTCGGCGATCACATGGCCCATGTTGTGCCGGATCACCGCCTTGAGCAGCTCTTCCTTGCTCGGGTAATAGAGGTACAGCGTGCCCTTGGAGACGCCTGCCCGCACCGCAACCTCATCGGAGCGGGTGGCGGCAAAGCCTTTTTCGACGAAGAGCGCAAGCGCGGCGTCCAGCAGTTCCTGCGGACGCGCTTCCTTGCGCCGTTGCCGCGTGGGGGCAGCGGTAGTTGTTTTGGACATGTGGAGTCGAGATACTGACCAACCGGTCAGTAATGTAACGGGCCGTGGCAGGAGGGTCAAGGCGAAGGCCCGCGAATTGCTGACACGGGCCCTGAAGGGGCGATGGCTATCATCGCCGGTCATTTTTCCAGGAGCGTTTGTGGACGTCGCGTTGTGGGTCAAGGCCGCCATCATGGGCATCGTGGAGGGCCTCACCGAGTTCCTGCCGATCTCGAGCACCGGGCACCTGATCCTCACCGCGTCGCTGCTCAACTTCACCGGCGAGATCGTCAAGGTCTTCGACATCGCGATCCAGACCGGCGCCATGTTCGCGGTGATCTGGGAGTACCGCGTGCGGCTCAAGGCCACGCTCGCCGGCATCGGCAGCGAAGCGGTGGCGCAGCGCTTCGTGCGCAACCTGGCCATCGCCTTCGTGCCGGCCGTGATCTCGGGGCTCGCGCTGGGCAGCCTCATCAAGGAGCACCTGTTCCACCCCGTGCCGGTGGCCGCAGCCTTCGTGGTGGGTGGCTTCATCATCCTGTGGGTCGAGCGGCGTCACCGCCGGCTCTTCGGCGAGCGCGACCTGCAAGGCGAACGCACCGCGCGCGTTGAGACGGTCGACGACATGAGCGCGCTCGACGCGCTGAAGGTCGGGCTCATCCAGTGCCTGGCGCTCGTGCCGGGCACCAGCCGCTCGGGCGCCACCATCATCGGCGGCATGCTGCTCGGCTTCTCGCGCAAGGCGGCCACCGAGTTCAGCTTCTTCCTCGGCATCCCCACGCTGATGGGCGCGGGCGCGTACTCGCTCATCAAGCAGCGTGACCTGCTGAGCTGGGGCGATGCGCCGATGTTCATCGTCGGCTCGCTGTTCGCCTTCGTCAGCGCGCTGGTGTGCATCCGGTGGCTGATCCGCTACGTGTCGACCCACGACTTCACGATGTTCGCGTACTACCGCATCGCCTTCGGGGCGGTGGTGCTGATCAGCGCCTGGGGCGGCTGGGTGGAGTGGAGAGCCTGACAACCACCCCCGGTGCGGCTTCGACGCTCCCCCTCGTGGCACCGGAGGGGCCACTGAAGGGCCCTCGGGGCGACGCTGGCGGACCGGCAAAGCCGGATCCGCGGCGTCTGCTGGGTG
>JANPKR010000475.1:0-4559 GCA_031426175.1 Hydrogenophaga sp.
CTCGCGCATGAACTGCGCGCTGAGTTTGGCAATGCCCTCGGGGTAGGTGGCGGAGAACAGCAGGGTCTGGCGTGTCTTGGGGCACTGCTTGGCCACGGTCACGATGTCGTCGAAGAAGCCCATGTCGAGCATGCGGTCGGCTTCGTCCAGCACCAGGGTGTTGAGCGCGTCCAGCGGCAGACTGCCGCGCTCCAGGTGGTCCATGATGCGGCCGGGTGTGCCCACCACGATGTGAGCGCCGTGCTCCAACGTGGCCAGCTGACCGCGCAGCGGCACGCCGCCGCAGAGCGTGACGACCTTGATGTTGTCTTCGGCCCGCGCGAGGCGGCGGATCTCGGTGGTCACCTGGTCGGCCAGTTCGCGCGTCGGGCACAGCACCAGCGTCTGCACGGCGAAACGGCGGGCGTTGAGGTTGGCCAGCAGGGTGAGGGCGAAGGCGGCGGTCTTGCCGCTGCCGGTTTTGGCCTGGGCAATGATGTCCTTGCCCAGCAGGGCCGGCGGCAGCGCGGCCGCCTGGATGGGGGTCATCTCAAGGTAGCCGAGCTGCTGCAGGTTGGCCAGCGTGGCGGGGGAGAGGGGGAGGGTGCTGAAAGCGGTCGGGGGTGCGGAAGTCATCCCCGATTATCGGGGCTCAGGCCTCGTGCATGGCCGCCAGCTCGGCCTCGCTGAATCCCGCCGCCCGTCGCGCTGGCTCGTTGAACGGCGGCTTCAGGCGCGGGGCCGAGTGTTCGCGTGCCAGACGACGGTAATGCGCCAGAGGCTCAATGCCCTGCCGGGCGCACAGCCAACCGTACCAGCGGTTGCCCACCGCCACATGGCCGATCTCGTCGCGCAGGATCACGTCGAGGATCTCGACCGCCCGCAGCGCGGCCGGCGTGCCCACCTTGCGCAGCCGGGCCTGCATCGGCGGCGTGGCGTCCAGGCCTCGCGCTTCCATGGTGCGCGGCACCAGGGCCATGCGCGCGGTCACGTCGTGCTGGGTGCGCACGCACATTTCCCACAGGCTGTTGTGCGCCGCGAAGTCGCCGTAGTCGTGGCCCAGGCTTTGCAGGTGCGAGCGCAGCAGACCGAAGTGAATGGCTTCCTCATGCGCCACCTGCAGCCAGTCGGTGTAGTAGTTGGCCGGCATGTCGGGGAAACGCCAGACGGCGTCCAGGGCCAGGTTGATCGCATTGAACTCGATGTGCGCCACCGCGTGAAGCAGCATGGCAAAGCCGTCGGGGGTGAACGGCGAGCGCTGGGGCACGTCGACCGGCGCGATGAGCACGGGTTGCGCCGGTCGCCCGGGCAGGGGTGTGGTGGCGTCCGGGGCCAGGTCCTCGACCGTGTCCAGATGTGCACGGCCCGCCTGCCAGGCCTCAAAGAGCGCGTGGGTGGCTACAACCTTTTGGGTTGGATCGCTGGTGCACAGCGCCTGCAAGGCCTGCGCGCGCAGGGAAACGAGAGGCGGTGGCGACAGTGCGGCAGTGACTTGCATCCCTACAATTCTAGGGACGCAACCCACATCAGCCACAGGAGACAACACACATGGCCCTTTACGAACTTGACGGCATGGCACCCAAGGTGGCCGCCTCGGCCTGGGTGGCCGACAACGCACAGGTCATGGGCGACGTGGTGCTGGGGGAAGACAGCAGCGTGTGGTTTGGCGCCACGCTGCGCGGCGACACCGAAACCATCACGGTGGGGCGCGGGAGCAACATCCAGGACGGCAGCGTGCTGCACGCCGACATCGGGTTTCCCATGACCGTGGGTGAAAACGTGACGGTTGGCCACCAGGTGATGCTGCACGGCTGCACCATCGGCGACGGTTCGCTGATTGGCATCGGCGCGGTGGTGCTCAACGGTGCAAAGATCGGCAAACACTGCCTCGTGGGCGCTGGCTCGCTGGTGACCGAAGGCAAGGAGTTTCCCGACGGCAGCATGATCCTGGGCAGCCCGGCGCGAGCGGTCAAATCGCTCACGCCCGAGCAGATCGACAGCCTGCGCATGAGCGCGAAGCACTACACCGACAACGCTGCGCGCTACCGCAAGACCTTGAAAAAGATCGACTGAACCCGATCTGCCACGATTGTTTTTCTGAACGCTTCTTGAAAGTCCCGTTTGTCCGAACTCCACAAATTCGTCTTTGAAGGCCTGCCGGTGCGCGGCATGCTCGTGCGCCTGACCGACGCCTGGCAAGAGATCCTGCAGCGCCACAAAGATGGTGGCGGCTACCCCACGGCTGTGACCGAACTGCTGGGCGAGATGACAGCCGCCGCAACCTTGATGCAGGCCAACATCAAGTTCAACGGCGCCCTCATCATGCAGATCATGGGCGACGGGCCGGTGAAGCTGGCCGTGGCCGAGGTGCAGCCCGACCTGAGCCTGCGCGCCACCGCCACCGTCATCGGTGAAGTGGCGCCCGACGCACCGCTCTCCCACATGGTCAACGTGACCAACCAGGGCCGCTGCGCCATCACCCTCGACCCCAAGGACCGCCTGCCTGGTCAGGCGCCTTACCAGGGCGTTGTGCCGCTGTACGGCGACCAGCGCGAGAAGCTGGAAAAACTCAGCGAGGTCATCGAACACTATATGTTGCAGAGCGAGCAGCTCGACACGCGCCTGGTGCTCGCGGCCAACGAACACGTGGCCGCCGGCCTCTTGATCCAGCGCCTGCCGCTGCAGGGCAGTGGCAACCTCGCAGGCCAGTCGGGCGCGCGCGACGAAGACCAGATCGGCCTGAACGAGGACTACAACCGCATCGCCATCCTGGCCTCCAGCCTCAAGCGCGAAGAGCTGCTGACGCTGGACGCCGACACCATCCTGCGCCGCCTGTTCTGGGAAGAAGACGTGCGTCGCTTCGAGCCCATGGAAGGCGAGACCGGACCGCGCTTCGCCTGCACCTGCTCGCGCGAGCGTGTGAGCAACATGCTGCGCAGCCTGGGGCGCGACGAGATCGAATCGATCTTGAGCGAGCAGGGCCAGGTGGAGGTGGGATGTGAGTTCTGCGGCGCGCAATACCGGTTTGATCCGGTGGACGCAGCGCAGGTGTTTTTGCAGCCGGACATTCAGCCGCCGGCCAGCGACCAGAAGCACTGACCGGTTGTTCAGATCGGGCGCCGGGACACCAGTCCACTGAACAGCCGCCGCTCGCAATCGGGGTCGCTGCAGTTCTCGCAGGTCCAACGACCACTGCCCGCCTCCAGCAGCGGGTCGTGCGCTACCAGCGGGCGACCCAGCAGAACACCCACGGCGCGCAGCGCATGCTGCAAACGCGCTTCTGCGGAGCCATAGACGGTCTGGAATGGGATATTCGCCGACTGCAGCTCGCGGCGCAGGATGGCGTCGATGTCGGCGCGCGCGCCGGGTCCCTCGCGGAACATGCCGTCGGTTTGCCAGGGCAGATCCAGGCCCATCAGCAGGGTGAGATGTGACCGCTGCTGCGCGCTCAGCGAGAGGGGAAAGAGCGAGCGGTCGTTGAACACGTGCTCGCCGTACGCCGCGACCACCAGCGCTGTGGTGTCGGCCACCACCACTTGCGCGCCGCTTTGCGCCGCGACGGCGATCAATCGGGTTTGTTCGCTGGCGATCCCAGCCTGCTCGTGCGCCAGCGGAGGGCGGCCCTCACGTTCGCACCAGGCACGCAGGTGCTCGGGCACCAGCTCGGCGGACACGCCCAGGGCGTTGAGTTGTCTCGAGAGGGCCAGGCCCAAGGTGGTCTTGCCGCTGGACTCGCCGCCGAGCAGGGCGACGGTGATGGCCGTCATGGTGTCAGCGCTTGTTCTGCGCGATCTGCACGAAGATTTCGTTGGGCTTGACCATGCCCAACTCCGCGCGGGCGAGTTCCTCAACCATGTCCAGGCCCTCCTGCAGGTCGCGCACTTCACTGGCCAACTGGTCGTTGCGCTGCTGCGCATCGCGGTTGGCCAGCTCCTGCGCGGCCAGTTGTTGCTTCATGCTCGCCACCTGGGGCACACTGCCCCGCCCGAACCACAGCTGGGCGTGCAGCACCATCAGCAGCGCGATCAGCAGGGCAGGGATGAAGCGGTTGGCCATGGAGGCGGAGGTTACCTGAGGTTGTAGAAGGCGGCTCGACCGGGGTACACCGCCACTTCGCCCAGGTCTTCCTCAATGCGCAGCAGCTGGTTGTACTTGGACATGCGATCCGAGCGCGAGAGCGAACCGGTCTTGATCTGACCAGCGTTGGTGCCCACGGCGATGTCGGCGATGGTGCTGTCTTCGGTCTCGCCGGAGCGGTGCGAAATGACGGCGGTGTAGCCCGCTCGCTTGGCCATCTCGATCGCGGCGAAGGTCTCGGTCAGTGTGCCGATCTGGTTGATCTTGATCAGGATCGAGTTGCCGATGCGCTTGTCGATGCCTTCCTTCAGGATCTTGGTATTGGTCACAAACAGGTCGTCTCCCACCAGCTGCACCTTGGAGCCCAGGCGCTCGGTCAGCACCTTCCAGCCGTCCCAGTCGCCTTCGGCCATGCCGTCTTCGATGCTGATGATGGGGTACTTGTCGACCCAGGTGGCCAGGATGTTGGTCCAGTCTTCGGCGCTCAGCACCAGGCCTTCGGC
>JANPKR010000476.1:0-1595 GCA_031426175.1 Hydrogenophaga sp.
TTCAAGCACGCACCCGTGCCTGGCAGCAACGCGGCGCTGGGCAAGGCAGGGGTGTGAGCATGAACATGTCCTGGGCACAAATCCTCCCGCTCATCTTCCTCGCCGTGATGGGCCTGGCGCTGCTGGCCTACGTGGTGCTCGATGGTTACGACCTCGGCGTGGGCCTGCTGCTGCCGCTGGCCGACGAGAAGCAGAAGGACACGATGATCGCGAGCATCGGCCCGTTCTGGGACGCCAATGAAACCTGGCTCGTGCTGGGCGTGGGGGTGCTGCTGGTGGCGTTTCCGTTTGCGCACGGTCTGGTGCTGCAGGCGCTCTATTTGCCGGTGGCTGTGATGTTGATCGGCCTGATCCTGCGCGGCGTGGCCTTCGACTTCCGCGTGAAAGCGCCGCTGCAATACAAGGACTTCTGGAACAAGGCTTTCTTCGCCGGCTCTCTTTTGGCCAGCAGCGCGCAGGGCTGGATGCTGGGCAGCTACATCACCGGCTTCCAGCCTGGCCCGCTGGGTCTGGCGTTCAGCCTGGGCATCGCCATCACGCTGCCCGCCGCCTACATCCTGCTGGGCGCAGGCTGGCTGATCATGAAGACCGAGGGTGAACTGCAGCTGCGCGCGGTGTTCTGGGCAAGGCGGGTGCTCTGGCCCATGGGTGCAGCGCTGGTCGGCATTTCGGCCGCCACGCCGCTGGTGAACCCGGCGGTGGTGCAGAAATGGTTCGGCGTGCCCGAGGTGTTCGCGCTCCTGCCGGTGCCGCTGAGCTGCGCCATCGCATTCTTCGCCGTGCGCTGGGTCGTGACACATCCCGAGGTGGTGAAGGCCGGCTACGGCTGGGTGGTGTTTGTGTCCACGGTGCTGATCTTCGTGCTGGCCTTCTTTGGTCTGTCGTACAGCATCTACCCCGACATCGTGATCGGGCGCATGACGGTGTGGGAAGCGGCCATCGGCACCGAAGCACTCACCGTGATCTTCGTCGGCGTGGCGATCACGCTGCCGGTGATCATCGTCTACACGATCTTCATGTACCGGGTGTTCTGGGGCAAGGCCCGCGACCTCACCTACACCTGACCCGGCTGATCGTCAGCGTCCGGCGACCACCGTGCGCGAGATCACCCGGTCGTCTCCGAGCACGACGAGTGCGAACAGCAGTTCGTCCAGGTTGCTGGCCTGTGCGGTCTTGCGCGACAACAGCGGCGTGGCATTGGGGTCGAGCACCACGAAGTCGGCCTCGTTCCCGGGCTGCAAATTACCCACCACACCCTCCAGGCCGAGCGCCTTCGCCGCGCCCGCCGTGTGCTGCCACCACAGTTGGCCCGGTGTGAGGCTCAGTCCAACCTTGCTCTGGCCTTCGCGGCCCACGCAATAGGCCGCCAGCATGGTGTGGAAGGGCGAGAAGCTGGTGCCGCCGCCCACGTCGCTCGCCAGGCCGTAACCCATGCCGGCTGTGTCGGCCGCCGAAAAGTCGAAGAAGCCGCTGCCCAGAAACAGGTTGCTGGTGGGACTCACCGCCGCCACGGCGCCGGTCTGCGCCATGAGCGCGCGGTCGGCGGTATCAAGGTGGATGCAGTGCGCGTACACCGCGCGCTCGCGCAGCAGACC
>JANPKR010000477.1:0-4035 GCA_031426175.1 Hydrogenophaga sp.
TTTAGCACGGGCCAGTGAGCCAGCAATGCAGTTCGGGGTGGCCCACCCGCCCGTCGCTACACTCGCGCGGTGACCCTGTTCAAATCCGCCTCCCTTGTTTCCCTGCTCACGCTGGCCTCCCGCATCACCGGACTGGTGCGCGAACTGCTCATGGCGGCCACGTTCGGTGCCAGCGCGCTCACCGACGCGTTCAACGTCGCCTTTCGCATACCCAACCTGCTGCGCCGCCTCTTTGCCGAGGGTGCGTTCAGCCAGGCGTTTGTGCCCGTGCTCGCCGGCGAGCGCGAAACGCATGGCGATCTGGCAACGCGGCAGATGGTCAACCAGATCGCCACCGTGCTGGCCTGGGCGCTCACCTTCACTTGTGTGCTGGGTGTGCTGGGTGCCCCAGTGCTGGTATGGGCCATGGCCAGTGGCCTGAGTGAAGAAGGTTTCAACGCCGCCGTGTTCATGACGCGCTGGATGTTTCCCTACATCGCCTTCATGTCCTTCGTGGCGCTCTCGGCCGGAATTCTGAATACCTGGCGGCGCTTTGCCGTGCCCGCAGCCACGCCGGTGCTGCTCAACGTGGCCATGATTGCTGCCGCTTACTGGGGCGCGCCGTGGTTCGCCACGCTGGGCATCGAGCCGATCTTTGCCATGGCCGGCGGTGTCCTGCTCGGCGGTGCGCTGCAGCTCGGAGTGCAGCTGCCTGCGCTGCGCAAGCTCGGCATGCTGCCGCGGGTAAGCCTGCGCTGGTCGGGTCTGAAAGCGGCCTGGGCCCACCCGGGTACGCGCCGCGTGACCACACTCATGTTGCCGGCCCTGCTGGGTGTGAGCGTGGCGCAGGTGTCGCTGCTCATCAACACGCAGATCGCCTCGCACCTGGCCACCGGCAGCGTGAGCTGGCTCACCTACGCCGACCGCTTGATGGAATTCCCCACAGCGATGTTGGGTGTGGCGCTGGGCGTGGTGCTCCTGCCGCAGCTTGCCGCAGCCAAGGCGGCCGACGATCCGGTTCGCTACAGCGCGCTGCTGGACTGGGGGCTGCGTCTGGTGGTTCTGCTGGCCGTGCCTTGTGCGGTGGCCTTGCTCACGTTTGCCCAGCCGCTGGTGGCCGTGCTTTACCACTACGGTGCTTTCACTGTGGCCGACGTACAGCGCACTGCCTCCGCGCTCATGGGCTATGGAGCCGGCCTCATCGGTCTGATCGCCATCAAGGTGCTGGCGCCGGGCTTCTACGCGCGGCAGGACATCCGCACGCCGGTGAAGATCGCCATCGTGGTGCTGATCCTCACGCAGGTGCTCAACTATTTGCTGGTGCCCTACCTGGCGCACGCCGGGCTGGCGCTGGCCATCGGCATCGGTGCCATGGTCAATGCCTTGTTTCTGCTGATCGGCCTGGTGCGCCGCGGGGCTTACAAACCCTCACCGGGCTGGGCACGTTTTGGCCTGCAGGTGGTGGCCGCCAGCGCACTGCTGGCGGTGTTTTTGATGTGGGTGGCCATGCGCGTGAACTGGCTTGGATTCGAAGGCCAGGCCCTGCAGCGTGTTGGCTTGCTTGCGGTGTGTGTGCTGGGCGGCGTTTTGGTCTATTTTCTTACCCTGCTGGTTGCCGGGCTGAACCTGCGGCAGTTCGTTCGAAAATGACGTAATCTGCGGTACTCACGAGTCTGATCGCCATGTCCACCGCGTACGAATTTTCCGCACCCACCCCACTGGGCTACTTCGCGGCCCTGGTGGGGGAAGAGGACGCGTTTCCGTTGTTCGAGGCTGCTGCCTCCATCGCTCAGGACGAGTATCCCGATCTCGACATCCAGCAGGTGCTGGGCGACGTGGACCAGATGCTCTCGCGCGTGAAGCGTCGGTGCAATGCCGACGCGGGCCCGCTGCAGCGGCTGCGCGCGCTCAACCAGTTCTTTTTTCGCGACATGGGTTTCGGCGGCAACGTCAACAACTACTACGACCCCGACAACAGCTACATCAACGCGGTGCTGCGCACACGCCGCGGCATCCCGATCTCGCTGGCCGTGCTGTGGCTGGAGCTGGCCACGGGCCTGGGTCTGAAGGCGCGCGGCGTCAATTTTCCAGGGCATTTCATGGTCAAGGTCAACCTGCCCAATGGTCAGGTGGTGATCGATCCTTTCACCGGGCAGTCGCTCAGCCGCGAAGACCTCTCCGAGCGCCTGGAACCATACAAGCGGCGCAACGGTCTGGTGGACGACTTCGATGTGCCGGTCGGGTTGTATCTGCAGGCTGCCACGCCGCGCGACATCGTCGCCCGGTTGCTGCGCAACCTCAAGGAAATCCACCGCACTCAGGAAGACTGGTTGCGGCTCATCGCCGTGCAGGATCGTTTGCTCATCCTGTTGCCCGACGCCTGGTCCGAGTACCGGGACCGTGGGCTGGCCTGGGCCGAAATGGGTGATCTCCGGTTGGCGGTGAGTGATCTGGAAATTTACGTCGAGCACTCCGACGACACCCTGGACCGTGAGGCCATTTCTCAGCGCGTGCAGGAGTTGCGTCGAGCGCTCAACTGAAGCTGTCTGTTCTCTGGCGCACACAAGACGCCGTGGCCGTGGCGTGTGTGTGACGTCATGTAAAGCCGGTTGACTCTCTCCCAATGCGCTGCAACGATCCCGGAAGGCAGAGACGACCTTTCGCTGCCGGCTTTTCTTATCCCCAAAATGAACATCATGATGAAAACTATCAAACGCCTCATTGCAACTGCGCTGATTCCCTGCATGGCCTTCGCCGGCGTGCCGCTGACGGCACAGGCCGCCATGGTCTCGACCGAACAAGCCATGGTGACCCCAGCCGGCAACGCCGACCGTGAACAGGTCAGCGCGTTTTTCAACCGAGCCGATGTTCAGGCCGCCCTGCAAGCCCAGGGCGTGGACGCCAACGCGGCCATCGAGCGAGTGCAGGCCATGTCCGATGTTGAGGTGGCCCAGCTGGCTGATCGTGTGGAGCAGGCGCCCGCCGGTGCTGGCGTGGTCGGCGTCCTGTTCACCGTGTTCCTGATCTTGCTGGTCACCGACATTCTGGGCCTGACCAAGGTGTTTCCGTTCACCCGCAGCATTCGATGAAGTCTTGGCGACTTCGCTGTTCAACCCCCGCCCTGGCGGGGGTTGTTCTTTGTGGCTTGCTCTTGACCGGCTGTGCCGCGCCGCCGCAGTCTGCCGCTCTGCAGCGCACCTGGCCGTCGCAGTTGCCACAGCAGGTGCTGCTCGATCAGGTGCCGTTTCATCCGCAGGAAGATTTGTTGTGTGGGCCGGCCACGCTGGCCATGGTGGCGCAGGCCGCAGGCGCCAGCGCCACGCCTGAACAGCTCAGCCCGCAGGTGTATCTGCCCGGTCGCCAGGGTGCGCTGCAAACCGAGATGCTGGCCGCCACGCGCCGCCAGGGCCTGGTGGCCTATCCGCTGGCGCCTGACCTGCAGACCGTGTTGACCGAGGTCGCCAGTGGCCATCCGGTGCTGGTGCTTCAAAACCTCTCGTTGCCTTTCAAGCCGATGTGGCACTACGCGGTGGTGGTCGGCTACGACCGCACGAAGCAACAGATGGTGCTCCACTCGGGGACCACTGAACGCCTGGTCATGCCCATGAGCACTTTCGAGAACACCTGGGCGCGCTCGTCCCACTGGGCCATGCGCGCGAGCCGCCCCGACCAGTTGCCGGTGACAGCCCAGCCCGACGACTGGGCTGTGGCAGTGTCGGCGCTGGAGCGATCCAGCCCGCAGGCGGCCCGAACGGCCTACGCCACCGGACTGCAGAAATGGCCACAGCACCGCATCAGCCTTCTGGGTCTGGGCAACACAGCCTATGCGCTCGGTCAACGCGCCGATGCGGCGCAAGCCTTTGAAGCGACCACGCGCGCCCACCCCGATTTCGCCGACGCTTGGAACAACCTGGCCCAGGTGCGGCTGGAGCTGGGTCAGTTGCCTGCAGCTCAGCAGGCAGCGCGTCAGGCGGTGGCGCTGGGCGGCGTGCGGCTCCCGAACTACCAAACCTTGTTGAAAAACATCGAGAACAAGCTGGCCGCTTCACCCGCTGC
>JANPKR010000478.1:0-4576 GCA_031426175.1 Hydrogenophaga sp.
ACAAACGCCAGGCCGGACGGCGCGATTGACGGGGTCCACTGGTGCAGCGGTTGCTCCAGCCCGGGCTTGCTGGTGATGCCGTCGCCGATGGCGCCGCCTCCGTAATTCTCACCATAGGTGATCACGGGCCAGCCGTGGTTCCTGCCCGGTTCGGGGCGGTTGATTTCGTCGCCGCCTTGCGGGCCGTGCTCCGAGGTCCAGAGGCGGCCGTCGGGCGCGAGCGCCGCACCCTGCACGTTGCGGTGGCCGAAGCTCCAGATCTCCGGCAGGGCGCCCGCGCGACCCACAAACGGGTTGCCTGGGTGAGCGCCGCCGGTGGCCTTGACCCGCACCACCTTGCCATGGTGGTTGTCCAGGGTCTGCGCGTCGTTCATGCGCGAGTAACGGTCACCCAGCGTGAGAAACAGGCTGCCGTCGGTGGCTTGCGCGATGCGGCAGCCAAAGTGCGAGCGGCTGCTCACCTTCGGAGCCTGGCTGAAGATCACTTTCACCTCATCGAGCCGCGTTGCATCGGAAGACAGTTTGGCCGAGGCCATGGCGGTGGAGTTGCCGCCGCCACTGGTCGCCGGCTCCGAGAAGCAGAAATACACCGTGCGGTTGGTGGAGAAATCGCGGTCGGCGATCACGTCGAGGAGGCCACCCTGCCCGCCGGCTTCGATGGTTGGCAGACCCGCCAGAGGTGCTCCCAGCCGGCCATCTGCCCCCACCACGCGCATGCGCCCGGGGCGCTCGGTCACCAGCATGCGGCCGTCGCCAATAAAGGCCATTCCCCAGGGGTTCTGCAGGCCGCTGGTCACCATCTCGGTGGTCTGGGCGTGCACCGGCGAAGACAGAAGTCCAACCATGGCCAGACAGGTGACCAACGAAAGGGCGATCGAGCGTGTCATCAGGGGCATCTCCGGTGTCGTTTCAGCAGGGCGATCCACTTGGTGCGCTTGTGCGCACCAAGGTTCCCCCGGCGAAATCAACCAAAGGGCCGCACGCCGATCAGCCAGGCATGTGCCCACACCACAAACAGGACATAGAGTCCCAGACCGCCGACCAGGGCGATGGCGTCGTTGGCCTTGCTGCCAGGCAACACGGGACCGGGACGCAGCAGGCCCGCGGCAGCGCGCTTCTTCACCGAAATGCGGTCCACCACGGCCCAGACGAGGAAGCCCCCGAAGAGCAACACAGCGGCCACTGTCCCATTGGCCAGCAGGTGGGCCAGGGCCCACAGCTTCACGGCCAGCAGCATGGGGTGTTTGGCCGTGCGCTGGATGCGCCCGGGCAGATAAGCCGCGAGCAACAACACGAACACCGGCAGCATCAACAACGCGGCGAGGTGTCGAAAACCATTGGGCAAGGTGTAGAGCAGCACGGGCGCTTCGCGGGCCGCGCCATAACCGATGACGATGAGCACGAAGCCGGCGAGCGACACCAGCGAGTACACGCCCTTCCACGGTCCCTCTCCCATCTGCTGCACCAGGCGGTTGCGCCCGCTGGCCGAGACGATGGACACCGAGTGAATGCCCAGAAACAACACGAGGCCGAGGATCAACAGCAGCATGGCAAAACCTTGTTCGGCCGCGTGCGCCGGCCCATCCGGCACCCCGGGGCGCTGGGCTCCACTGTAGCGTCTGCCCTCCCGCCGAAGCGCCGGCGGGGGATTGCCGCGCCGCAGCCGGCGCAGCGGCTCAGGGACTGGCGGGCACCACGCGCAACACACGGCCGTTGGCGCTGTCGGTCAGCAGGTAGATTGCGCCGTCGGGGCCCGCACGCACATCGCGGATGCGTTCGCCGAGTTCCTCGAACAGGATGTCCTGCGCACCGGGCTTGCCACCCGCCAGCGGCACACGGCGCACGCTGCGCTCCTTCAACGCGGCCACGAAGAGGCTGCCCCTCCACGCGGGAAACAGCGCGCCGTCGTACCAGGCCAACCCGGCTGGAGCAATCGACGGGGTCCACTCCACCAGCGGCTGCTCGATGCCGGGCAGCGAACGGTAGGGTGTGATGCGGGCGTAGGTGTAATCGATGCCGCCCGTGGTCACTGGCCAGCCGTAATTGGCCCCGGGCTGGATGCGGTTGAGCTCGTCGCCGCCCCGCGCGCCATGTTCGTGGGCGTAGGCAACACCGTCCACCACCACCATGCCCTGCGGGTTGCGGTGGCCCAGCGAGTAGATTTCAGGCCGCGCGTCGGCGCGGTTGAGGAACGGATTGTTGCCCGGCACGCTGCCGTCGGGCTGGATGCGCAGCAGCTTGCCCAGGTGGGTGTGCAACCGCTGCGCATCGGTGCGCTCGAGGTTGCCATCGCCCATGCCGAAGAGCAGGCTGCCGTCGGCCAGCCAGGCCATGCGGCCCCCGAAGTGTTGCGTCTCGGCCTTGGCCGGCATCGAGGTGAAGATGGCCTGCACGTCGAGCAACTGCCGTCCGTCCAGACGGGCGCGCACCACGCGCAGGTGGTTGGCTTCGGGCTTGCCGTGGGCAAACGACAGCAGCACACGCCCGTTGACCGCGAAGGCCGGGTCCACCACCACGTCAAACAGGCCGGCCTGGGCGCGCGCCAGCACCGGCGGAACGCCGGCCACGGGCTCGGCGTGCAACACAGGCCGGCCATCGGGTCCAGGCTCGATCAGGCGCAGCCGAACCGGGCGCTCGGTCACCAGCATGCGGCCACCGGGCAGGAAGGCCAGCGACCAAGGGTGCTCCAGTCCGCTGGCCACCGTCTCCACACGGTAGGTCGCAGCCTGAACCGGGGCCGCCAGGACCAGTGCGCCCACGATGAAAGCAAACATGTATTTCATAATTCAGACGATTATGAGAGCCCCCGACGCGAACATCCCCCCGACCCTTCGCTGGACCCGGCACCTGGTGCCGCTGTTGCTCGCCTGGGTGTTGGCTGCGGCGTGGGGATCGGTGGTGCAGACGCAGTGGAACCTGCAAGCCCTGGTGGGGCTGGGCGTGGACATCGCCGCGGCCGAGAGGGTGCGCATGACCTGGCAGGACCTGATCGGTTTTGCCCCCGTGTATGCCGGTATCGTGGCCGCGGGCTGGGTGCCGGCGCTGGCCGCGGCGGCCTGGTTGGCGCGCCGCCGGCCCGACTGGCGCAGCGCGCTGCTGGCCGCAGCGGCCGGTGTGGGCATGGTGGCCGCGGTGCGCGCGGTCGACGCGGTGGCCCCCATGCCGGTGTTCATTGATGCCACGCGACATTTGCCCGGACTGCTGCTGATGGCCGCCGGCGCTGCGCTGGCCGGGTGGCTTTACGCCCTGCTCACACAGCGCCGCTGAACGTCGGGAACCCGGCCCACAATGGCGGGCATGATCCCCAGCACACCCGCCCACCTGCTCGACCCGGCCCGCTTTCATGGCGAAGTGGACGGCCGGCCCACCGCCCTCTTCTTTCTGCGCAACGCCCCCGGCATGGTGGTTGCCATCACCAACCTCGGCGCCAAGGTGCTGCAGATCGTGGCGCCGGATCGGCGTGGTGTGCTGGACGACGTGGCCCTGGGCTACGACAGCCTGGAGGCCGTGCTGGGTGGCTCACCATCGATGGGTGCGTTCGTGGGCCGCTACGCAGGGCGCATTGGCGGCGCGCGCTTCACGCTGGACGGGCGCGAACACCGGCTCACGCCGAACTCGGGCGCGCACTGCATCCATGGCGGCCCGCGCGGCGCGAGGCACCGCGCTTTTGAAGCCGTACAAACCGACACGCAAACATTGCAACTGCGCCACCGCTTCCTGACCACAGAAGACGACTTCCCCGGTACGCTGGACTTGAAACTCACCTACCGGCTGACCGACGACAACGCGCTGGTGATCGAACACCTGGCCACTGCGCTGGACGAGCCCGGCCCGGCCAGCTTCACCAGCCACATCTATTTCAATCTGGATGGCGTCAGCGAAGGCAGCACCATCAACGGCCATGTGCTGCAGGTGCCAGAAGCAAACGATGTGCTGGCCACCGGACCCGACGGCATCGCCAACGGCGAACGCGTGTCGCTGGATGGGCATGTGCACGACCTGCGCAGCGCCAGAACACTGGGCACCCTGCCCGACATCGACCTGAGCTATCCGCTCGAAGCCCACACCGGCAGCGAAGCGCGCCTGTGCGCGCAACTGCACAGCAACGCCAGCGGCCGCACGCTCGATGTGTGGACCACAGAACCTTTGTTGCAGGTTTACACCGCGGGCCAGCTGGGTGTGGCTGCAAAACCCGATGTGGGCAAACGAGGGGTGGCGCACCGCCCTCGCTCGGCGGTGTGTCTGGAGCCACAATGGTTTCCCAACGCACCCAACTGCCCCACGCTGCCGCAAAACGTGGTGTCGCTGCAGCGGCCCTACCGGGGCACCACGGTCTACCGTTTTGGTGTGATCGGCTGACGACGCAGACACCATGCCGCGTCTTCAACGCACAGAAGTCGTTCGCAACTGGACCGAGCGCCACGCCCACCGGCCACTCAAGCTGGCCGAAGACGACGACGGTCGCATCTGGTTGCGGCTGGACGATTTGCGACAGTGGATGCCCGGACTGCCCCAAGATGGCGACCTTGCGCTGAAACACCCAGGGCAGGTACGGCTGGCAGACGCATCCTCGCGC
>JANPKR010000479.1:0-18160 GCA_031426175.1 Hydrogenophaga sp.
GACCATCTTGGATTTGATGCGCGTGCGCTTGAGCGGCGAGAGGTATTCCACGAACACCTTGCCCATCAAATGGTCCATCTCGTGCTGGATGCACACGGCCAGCATGCCGTCGGCCTCAATGGTGCGCTCGGTGCCGTCCAGGTCTTGAGCCTTCACACGCACGGCCAGCGCGCGTTCCACGCCGTCGTAAATGCCGGGTACCGAGAGGCATCCTTCTTCGCCCTTGCGCGTCTCGGGACTGGCCCATTCGATCACCGGGTTGATCAGCACCATGGGCTGGTCGCGCGTCTCGCTCACGTCGATGACGATCAGGCGCTCGTGCACATCCACCTGGGTGGCTGCCAGCCCAATGCCGTGGGCGTCGTACATGGTGTCCAGCATCTGCCGGCTCAGCGCGCGGATGCGGTCGTCCACCGCCTTCACCGGGCGGGCCACGGTGTGCAGACGGGGATCGGGGTAACAGAGGATGGGCAGCAGGGACGGCTGAGTCATGGAAAAAAGGGGCAAACGAGGGGCTGGGACAGGGCCTTCCAATGTACCCGGGCGACGGCTGGCGGCGAGCCGGGGACGAGCGGAATGCGGTGTCGCCATTTTCGCCACTTTTGCCACGACGCGTAAAAGCCCCCCGCCATAAACATTGCCTAATCAAAGGCTTGGGCGCAAAATCAAATGCGATTTGTCAAGACACGAGCGCCACCCGGGGGGCAGCTGTCGTTTCCCGGAAATGTCTTCCGGAAGCGCCCGCTGACAACCGGCCATCGCCGCCCCTGGGGCCACCACATGCCATTGAAAAAACGCTTGCTCGCCGATGTCCAGTTCACTCGCCACACGGGCCCGCTTCGGCCGGTGGTTTGCGCCGTTGCCCTGATCGCTGCCGCATTCGCGGGCACCGTCTCGGCCCAAAACTTCCCCATCACACCCGGCCAGCGCGCCACCGCCACGCAAGTGGCGCAGACCGGTGTGCCGCTGTCCGAGCTGGCACCCAACGCGCCCGACAGCTACACCATCAAGCGCGGCGACACCCTGTGGGCGATCTCCGGCATCTTCCTCAAGACGCCGTGGCGCTGGCCCGAGCTCTGGGGCATGAACCTGGACGACATCAAGAACCCGCACCGCATCTACCCTGGGCAGGTGCTGTACCTCGACAAGTCCAACGGCCGTGCCCGCCTGACCACGCGCGCGCCCGGCAGTGGCGACAGCGAGACCGTGCGTGTTTCGCCGCGCACCCGCTACGAGAGCCTGGGCGACTCGGCCATCCCACCGGTCAACCTGCAGGCCATCGAGTCGTTCCTGACCGAGCCGCTGATCGTCGACGAAGCCACCTTCTCGCGCGCACCCCGCATTGTGGCCACGCAAGAGAACCGCGTGATGCTCAGCCGAGGTGACCGCGCCTACGCTCGGGCCCAGTACATCGACGGCCCGCAGGGCGAGCCGCTCACCGTGGTCGACGGCAAGTCCACCCAGTACCGCGTTTTCCGCAACGCAACGCCGCTGCGCGACCCCACCACCAGCCAGATCCTGGGCTATGAGGCTCAGTACGTGGGCAAGGCCAGCGTGGTCACTGGGGAGACCACCCGCGCTGGGGTCGGCTCCAACGGTCAGACCGTCACCGAACTGGTGCCCGCGTCGATCGACATCGTGGCGGCGAAAGAGGAAATGCGCATCGGCGACCGGCTGCTGCCCGAGCCACCACGCGAGCTGACCAACTTCGTGCCGCGTGCGCCGCAAGGCATCCACACGGGCCAAATCGTCTCGGTGTACGGCAACGCGGTGAATTTCGCCGGCCAGAACCAGGTGGTCACGATCAACCGCGGCACCGAACACGGCATCGAGCGCGGTCATGTGCTGGCGCTGCAGCGCGAGAGCAACCTCATCACCGACGGCACCGACACTGCGCGGCCCCAGCTGCGCCTTCCGGGCGAGCGCAACGGTCTCATGATGGTCTTCCGCACATTTGACAAGGTGTCTTACGCTCTGGTGCTGCAGATCACCGACGGCGTCAAGGTCGGCGACCGCTTCGTCAACCCGTAAGGCGCCATGCAGCGCCTGGAGCTGGCCGCTTGGGTGCGGCTGCTGCTCACGCCCGGCGTGGGCAAGGAAACAGCCCGCAAGTTGCTGGCAGCATTTGGTCTGCCCGGGACCATCTTTGCGCAGCCACTGGCCGCCCTGCACACCGTGGTGGGGCCCAAAACCGCACTCGCTTTGCAACAGCCCCCCGACGATCTGGAGCTCCGGGTGGAACAGGTGCTCACCTGGCTGGCCGAGGGCACCCGCCGGCATGTGCTGACCCTGGCCGACCCGCGCTTCCCGCCTGACCTGCTGCAGATGGCCGACCCGCCCGTGCTGCTGTACGTGATGGGCGATCTGGACGTGCTTTCGCATCCGCGCCGCCTGGCCATGGTCGGCAGCCGCAACCCCACGCCGCAAGGCGAAGCCAACGCGCACCAGTTCGCCCGGGCACTCGGCCAGGCCGGCGTGTGCGTGGTGTCGGGGCTGGCGCTGGGTGTCGATGGCGCGGCCCACACGGGCGCGCTGGAAGGCGGAGCGCCCACCATCGCGGTGGTGGGCACCGGCCTGGACCGGGTCTATCCCCGGCGCCACCTCTCGCTGGCGCACCGGATTGCCTCGCACGGTGCCATCGTCAGCGAATACCCGCTGGGCACACCGCCGCTGCAGGCCAATTTTCCGCAACGCAACCGCCTGATCGCCGGCCTGTCGCAAGGCACGTTGGTGGTGGAGGCCACGCTGCAGTCGGGCTCGCTGATCACAGCACGCATGGCGGCCGAGCAAGGGCGCGAGGTGTTTGCCATCCCGGGCTCGATTCACGCACCGCAATCGCGCGGCTGCCATGCGCTGATCCGCCAGGGCGCCAAGCTGGTCGAGTCCGCGCAAGACATCCTCGAAGACCTGCGCCTGGTGGAGCCGCGCAACCCCGATGCCTTGGTGGAAGACAGCTTTGAAGGCGAAGACCCGGACGCGTTGCTCAAAGCCCTGGGTTTCGAGCCCGTGAGCCTGGACGCCTTGCAGGCGCGCACGGGCCTGGACACCGCCCACCTGCAGGCCCGCCTGCTCGAACTGGAGCTTGACGGCTCCATCGGCCGTCTGCCTGGCGGTCTGTTTCAGCGCCTGGGCCAGGCCTGAGCATCAAGCGTCCCGCACGTGCGGGTTGTGCCGGCGCTCGGCACCGAAGCTGCTCTCGGGGCCATGGCCCGGAATGAACACGGTGTCATCACCCATGGGCCACAGACGCTCCTTGATGCTGCTGATCAACTGCGCGTGGTTGCCCTGCGGGAAGTCGGTGCGACCGATGCTGCCGGCAAAGAGAACATCGCCCACAAAGGCGCGCTTTGCCTCGGCCGAGTGAAACACCACATGCCCCGGTGTGTGACCCGGGCAATGGCGCACCTGCAGCACGCAGTTGCCGATCTGCACCGTGTCGCCATCCGCCAGCCAGCACGTGGGCGTGAACGCGCGTGCCGGCGGAAAACCAAACATGGCGCCTTGCTGTGGCAGCCCGGTGATCCAGAACTGGTCGCCCGGGTGCGGGCCGATGATGGGCAGACCGAACTGCTCGGCCAGATCGGCCGTGCCGCCCGCGTGGTCGATGTGCGCGTGGGTGAGCCATATGGCCTTGAGCTGCACGCCCAGGCGCTGCACTTCGACCAACAGGCGATCCAGATCACCGCCGGGGTCGATGACGGCAGCGTCTTTCGTTTCGTCGCACCAGACGATGGAACAGTTCTGGGCGAAGGCGGTGACGGGAACGGTGAGGTAACGCAGCATGGGAATCTTCAAGCGGGGATGTGTGGCAACAGCACCCGAGGTTAGCCGCTGTCAGGCCATCTCTGGCGCGAGCTGTCGCATCGCCTGGTGGTGCGTCAGGAACACCTCGCCACCGAAATCGTCCAGGAAATGGGTGCCCTTCAGGCGGTCCATCACCGGCCCTTTGACCTCGCTCAGGTGCAGTTGCACGCCCGCGTCACGCAGCCGGTGGTTGATCGCCTCGAGGCTCTCCAGCGCACTGGCATCAATGTCGTTGATGGCAGAGCATTGCAGCACCACATGCTTGAGTCCGGAGTGCGAGGCGACAGCGTCGTTGATGCGGACTTCGAGCGCGCGCGAGTTGGCGAAATACAGGCTCTCGTCCACCCGAAGCCCGAGCACCCGCGGGCTCACCACCACCGCGTGACGCAGCACGTTTCGGAAGTGTTCGGTGCCCGGCACCCGACCCACTTCGGCAATGTGCGGACGGCTGGTGCGGTGCAGGTACAGCGCCAGCGACACCGCCACCCCCACCACCAGACCCAGCTCCACGCCCTGCAGCAGCGTGACCAGCAAGGTGGCCAGCACGGCCGCAAAGTCGGCCTTGGAAAAGGCCCAGGTCTTGCGGAAGACGCTGAAGTCCACCAGCGACAGAACGGCAACAACGATGGTGGCGGCCAGCGTGGCCTGCGGGAGGTAGTACAGCGCGGGGGTGAGGAAGAGTGAGGACAGCGTGATGCCGATGGCGGTGAACACACCGGCCGCCGGTGTCTGTGCACCGGCGTCGAAGTTGACCACCGAGCGCGCAAATCCACCAGTGACGGGAAAACCGCCGGTGAAGGCCGCGCCCAGGTTGCTGGCACCCAATGCCACCAGTTCCTGGTCGGGCTCGATGCGCTGGCGCCGCTTGGCCGCCAGCGTCTGCCCGACCGACACCGACTCCACAAAACCCACCACGCTGATGAGCAGCGCGGGCACCAGCAGCGACTGCCACAGGGTCAGGTCGAACAGCGGCAGGGTCAGCGGGGGCAGGCCATGCGGCACCGTGCCCACGATCTTCACGCCCTGGCTCTGCCACTGCAGGGCCCAGGTGAGCCCGGCCGTGACCACGATGGCCGCCACCGGCCCGGTCTTGGCGATCACGTCGGCGGCACGGGCTTGAAAGCCGATGCGAAGAAGCAAAGGCTTGAGGCCGCTGCGCACCCAGAACAAAAACGCCACGGTAAAGACGCCGATGGCCAGCGTGAGCCAATGGGTGCGGCCCAACTGCGCGGTCAGCGACCAGCCGAGTTCAAGCAGGTTTTGGCCTTCGGCTGCCACACCCATCAGCGTCTTGAGCTGGCTCGCTGCGATCAGCAAACCTGACGCAGAGATGAAGCCCGAGATGACCGGATGGCTCAAAAAATTGGCCAGAAAACCCAGTCGCAGCACACCCATGAGCAGCAACAGAGCGCCCGACAGGAAGGCCAGCGTGATTGCGACCGCCCAGTATTCGGGCGTGCCCGCCGCGGCGTGTTGACCAATGGACGCGGCCGTCATCAGAGAGACCACCGCCACCGGCCCCACGGCGAGCACACGGCTGGTGCCGAACACGGCATACAGCAGCAGCGGCGCCACGCTGGCGTAGAGCCCCACCTCGGGGGGCAGGCCGGCGAGCATGGCGTAGGCCAGGCTCTGCGGGATCAGCATGACAGTGACGATGAGCGCCGCCACGCCATCGCCGAGCAGCGTGTCGCGGTTGTACTGGCGGCCCCACTGCAGCACGGGCAGCGAGGGCAACCATTGGCGCCAGAGGGTGGTCATGACGGACGTTTCAATGAGCAGCTTGTGAGCGGTGCAAGGTGCGCTCGGCCACCTCGTACAGCACCATGCCCACGACCATGGCCGCCACGAACACCGCTGCCTTCAGCTCGCCCGAGGCCATGGACACGATGCCCGGGCCCGGACAGAAGCCCGCCAGGCCCCAACCGGCGCCAAAGGTCAGCCCGCCGAGCACCAGGCGCTTGTCGATCTGGGTCGACTTGGGCAGGTGCATGGCGCCACCCAGGAAACTGGTGGTGCGCTTGCGGGCCAGCGCAAAGGCGAAGAAGCCCACGGCGATGGCGCCGCCCATGACGAACGCGAGAGACGGGTCCCAGGTACCGAACAGGTCCAGGAAGCCCAGCACCTTGGCCGGGTCGGTCATGCCGGAGAGCAACAGACCCAGGCCAAAGAGCAGGCCCACGAAAAATTCGGTGATGCGGTTCATGGGTGGCGCCTCAAAGAACGTGGCGAACCACGAAGACCATGGCAAAGCCCGCGCCCATGAAGGCCAGCGTGGCAACGAGTGAGCGCGGCGACAGGCGCGAGAGACCACACACGCAATGACCGCTGGTGCAGCCCGACCCAAAGCGCGTGCCCAGCCCGACCAGCAAACCGGCGGCCACGACGGTGGCAAATCCCGCGTCGATGGTGGGCGCCTTGACAAAGCCGGCGGGTGTCAGCAGGCCGTACACGAGCGGCGCGGCCAGCATGCCCAGCAGGAAGGCGATGCGCCAGCCGGCGTCGCCGGACTTCGGCGCGAGCAGGCCGCCCAGGATGCCGCTGATACCCAGCACGCGGCCATTGACCAGAATGAAAAGCGCCGAGGCCACGCCCAGCAGAATGCCGCCGGACAACGAGGCCCAGGGGGTGAAGTTGGCCCAATCGATGGTCATGATTTTTTCCCCGGTGTGCCGCAAAACTGGGCGTACAAAACCTGCATCACGGCCAGCGCGCGCGGGCTGTCCAGCAGGTAATAGATGTTCTTGCCATCGCGGCGCGTGCTCACCAGCGCTTCTTCGCGCAGCACCGTCAGCTGTTGCGACAAGGTGGGCTGCACGATGCCGAGCAGTTCCTCCAGCTCACCCACGCGGTGTTCGCCCTGGGAGAGCTGGCACAGGATGAGCAAGCGGTCGGGGTTGGACAGCACTTTCATGAGCCGACAGGCATCGGCCGCAGCGGCCTGCATGTCTTCAAGATCGAGGGTGGCGGTTTTCATCGCGGCGTTTCTCCAGTTCAACGATGCTGCACAGTCTATTCAATGACAATATATTTGTCAATATATTGTTTGATGCATTTTGAGCCAGGTGCGTGTGCAGCACGCCCGCGTGGGGTTGGTCCGCAGTGCAGAGGTTCAAGACGTCCGGTCCCGACACGGCGCCCAAACCCTGTTGCGCCAGTTCGGCGGTGGCCACCACCCACGGACCGTGGGGTCGCCACTGCTAGGCGATCAGGCTGGCCAGGCGGTCCCGCCACTGGCCGAGCGCGGCCACGAAAGGGACACTCAAGCGCCAACCGGCAGAACCGTCGAGCTCGCGCAGCACCACGCTTCAGGCCCTGTCGTGCAGCAAGGCCAACAGGTAGGCGTCGAAGGGATCACGGCCCTGGCTGCGCGCGACGGTAGGAGGCGCTGTTGGCCATCGCCACCACCTCCGCCACCAGCGCCTGGTCGCGCGACACGTGTTCGACCGGCTCACGCAGCGAACTTTTGTCCGAGCGCAGGCGGGCGAGCAAAGCCGGCACCACGCCGGCGGCTCGCGGCAACAGGCTGGCTGCGGTGGCGGCTGCTCGCATCTCCAGGGCTTGCAGAACCCTTTTTTCGCATGCGCCCAGATTGTCCGAGGGATCGGCTGCTACTTGCAGCATCCAGACCAGCAGAGCGCCATCGAAAACCGGACGGCGCAGCTGCCAGCCGTTGGCAGACAGCTCGGTCAATACGGAGGGAGCCACGCGCCGCTCGGCCGGCAACGGCAGCGCCACCGCGGTGGGCGCACGGTGGGTGAAAAAGCTCGGCAACCAGGCTTTCATGGGATGGGTGCGCAAGCTGCGGTGTCGAAAAGCCTGTACCGCCCGCCGCCCAGGCCGCAGGTGCGTTGGCGCTCAGTGCGCGCTGCTGCTGGCGTTCTCGGCGGGCTGGTGCCGCATGCGCTTGATGTCGCGCTGCGGTGGTGCGCCAAACAGGCGGCTGTAGTCGCGGCTGAACTGCGAGGCGCTCTCGTAACCCACGCGCGCCGCCGTGCTGCCGGCGTCCAGCGCCTGGTGCAGCATGAGGTGGCGCGCCTGCTGCAGCCTCAGGTGCTTCTGGTACTGGAGCGGGCTCATGCCGGTGAAGTGACGGAAGTGCAAGCGGAAGGTGGACGGGCTCATGTGCACGCGCGCGGCGAGTTCGTCCATCAGCACGTCGTGCACGAAGTTCTGGGTGAGCCAGGCCATGGCCTGTGCGATCTGGTGGCTCGGCGATCCGACCGAGACCAGCTGACGCAGGTAAGGACTGTGCGGGCCGGACAGCAACCTCACCATGATCTCCTGCTGGATCAGAGGCGCCAGACTGGCCACCAGCGCAGGTTCGTCCAGCAGGCGCACGAGGCGGATGGCGGCGTCGAGCAAGGACACATCGAGCGTGTTCAGCGACAGGGCGCGCGGGGCTTCTTCGCGCGGCACGGGGGGCAGATCCATCTCGGCGGCCTGCTGCATCAGGGCCCGCGCGTCCAGCGCGAGGAACAGGCACATGAACGGCCGGGCTGCGTCGGCCCGCGTGACCTGCGCCACCACGGGCAGGTCGGCGGTGATCAGCAGCGACTGGCCCATGCCGTAGTCGAGCACTTGCTCGCCCACGGTGACCTGTTTGCTGCCCTGAGCCACCACGGCCAGGCCGAGGCCATAGATGCAGGGCATGGGTTCGGTCTTGCCGCTGCGCCGGTGCAGCGAGAGTTGGGGAATGGCGGTGCTGTGGTCGCCATCGATTCGGGCAATCCGGCCGATGTCGTGAGCCAAGGTTTCAATGGACATGGCCGACTGTAAAGCGGGCGGATTCGGGTGAAGCAGCCGACAACGGAAAAACATCGAAAAAGGCAAAACAAGCATCAAAAACGGCAAACACATCCGGCGCCGGGCACCGACACTTCCGGTCACCGATCCCTTGCAGATCCCCGCCCACCCCCACGGAGAACCGACCCCATGAGCACCCTCAACGTCAACGGCAAAACGCACACGGTCGACGTCGACCCCGGCACCCCCATCCTCTGGGCCCTGCGCGACACCCTGGGCATGACCGGCACCAAGTTCGGCTGCGGCGCCGCGCTGTGTGGCGCCTGCACCGTGCACCTGGACGGCCAGGCCATCCGCTCCTGCATCACGCCCATCGCAGCAGCCGAAGGCAAGAAGATCACAACGATCGAAGCCGCCACCAACGGCAGCGACCGCGTGGGCGCGGCGGTGCACAAGGCCTGGGTGCTGCACGATGTGGCGCAGTGCGGCTACTGCCAGAGCGGCCAGATCATGAGCGCCACCGCCTTCCTCAAATCGCTGCCCAAAGGCCAACAACCGACCGCCGCCGAGATCGACTCGGCCATGGCCGGCAACGTGTGTCGATGTGGCACTTACGCCCGCATCCGAGCCGCCGTGACCGACGCCGCCAAAGCCATCGCCTGAAGGAACCCACCATGCTGAACCACATCGATCCCATCGAGCTGCCGCGCGCCCTGCAACACATGCTGGAGCGCGAGCGGGCGGACCAACCCACCGTCCTGCCGCGTCGCAGCTTCCTGAAAGTGGTGGGTGCCGGCGGCTTTGCGCTGGGCACCTTTCCGCACCTGGCCACCGCGCAGTCCGCGCCGGCAACGACCGGCCTCAAGCCCACCGAACAACCGCTGGCCTTCGTGCAGATCGCGCCCGACGGCTGGGTCACGGTCACCATCAACCGGCTCGAATTCGGCCAGGGCGTGCAGACCGGCCTGCCCATGATCCTGGCCGAGGAACTGGACGCCGACTGGTCCAAGGTGCGCAGCCAGCACGGCAACGCCGACGCCGCCTACCTCGACCCGCTGTACGGCATCCACCTCACCGGCGGCTCCACCGCCATCAAACACAGCTACACGCAATACCGCGAACTCGGTGCGCGCGCCCGCGCCATGCTGCTGTCGGCAGCCGCTGCCCGCTGGAACGTGGACGTGTCCACCCTGCGCACGCAGGCCGGCACCGTGATCGGTCCCGGTGGGCGCAAGGCCGGCTACGGCGAACTCGCGCAGGTCGCCATGACCCTGCCGGTGCCCGAGAAGGTCGTGCTCAAGGACCCGAAAGATTTCCGCATCATCGGCAAGGCGACCACCCGCCTGGACGCGCGCGCCAAGAGCAGCGGACAGCAGGACTTCGGCATCGACGTGCGCCGCCCCGGCCAGCTCACGGCGCTGGTGGCGCACCCGCCCGTGTTCGGCTCGAAGGTCAAGACCCTGGACGACAGCGCAGCGCGCGCCGTGAAGGGCGTGAAAGCCGTGCTGCGGGTGCCGCTGGACCGCGGAGCCGAGGGCGTGGTGGTGATCGCCGACGGCTATTGGCCCGCCAAACAGGGACGCGACGCGCTCAAGCTCACCTGGGACGACTCGGCGGTGGAAAAGGTCGACAGCGCGCGCCAGCTGGTGCAGTACCGCGCGCTGGCCAAACAGCCCGGCCCGCGCGCGTTCGACGCCGACATGGCCCCGCTGGCCAACGCGCCGCGCACGATCGAAGCCGAGTTCGTCTTCCCCTACCTGGCGCATGCGCCGATGGAGCCGCTGAACTGCACGGTGCAGCTCTCCGAGGGCCGAGCCGAGCTGTGGGTCGGCACCCAGTTCCCGGGCGTGGATTCCGCCGCGGCCGCGCGCGTGCTGGGCCTCAAACCCGAGCAGGTCAAGATGAACGTGCAGATGGCCGGTGGCGGCTTCGGCCGCCGTGGCCTGCCCAGCAGCGACTACGTGGTCGAGGCCTGCGAAATCGCCAAAGCCGCGCGCGCCGCCGGCATCAACGCCCCGGTGCGCATGGTCTGGAGCCGCGAGGACGACATCAAGGGCGGCTACTACCGCCCCATGCACCTGCACACCGCGCGCATCGGCTTTGACGAGCGCGGCAACGTGCTCGCCTGGGACCACGTGCTCGTGGGCCAGTCGATCGTCTCGGGCACGTTCTTCGAAGGCGGCATGGTCAAGAACGGCATCGACAGCACCGCCGTGGAAGGCATGCGCGAACCCTACGGTCTGCCCATGCGCCTGACCGTGCACCACCCCAAGGTCAATGTGCCGGTGCTGTGGTGGCGCAGCGTGGGGTCCACCCACACCGCCTTCGTCATGGAGACGCTGCTCGACGACATCGCGCGTGCCACCAAGCAGGACCCGGTGGCCTACCGCATGCGCCTCTTCGGTGACAAGCACCCGCGCCACCGCGCCGCACTGCAGCTCGCCGTGGACCAGAGCGGTTACGGCAAGAAGCAACTGCCCGCCGGACGGGCCTGGGGCGTGGCGGTGCACGAGTCGTTCAGCTCGGTTGTGGCCTATGTGGTGGAAGCCTCGGTGAAGGACGGCAACCCCGTGCTGCACCGCGCCACCGCCGGCGTGCACTGCAACCTGGCCATCAACCCGAAAAGCGTGGAAACACAGGTGCAGGGTGCCGCCGTCATGGGCCTGTCGATGTGCCTGCCCGGCTCGGCCATCACGCTGAAAGACGGCGTGGTCGAACAGAGCAACTTCGGTGATTTCACCGTGGCCCGCATCACCGACATGCCCGAGATCAACGTGCACGTGGTGCCCAGCGCGGAGGCGCCCACCGGCATCGGTGAGCCCGGCCTGCCGCCGCTGGCACCCGCGTTCGCCAACGCCCTTGCGCAACTCACCGGCAAGCCGCTGCGCGAGCTGCCGTTCAAGCTCGCCTGAGGCCACCGTGGAAGACCTCGACACGCGCGTACTGCGCACCGCTGTGGGCTGGCACGGCGCAGGCCTGCCGGTGGTGCTGGTGACGGTGGCCCGCACCTGGGGCTCGTCGCCCCGCCCGCCGGGGTCGCTCATGGCCATCAACGGCCGGGGTGAGACGGTGGGTTCGGTCTCGGGCGGCTGCATCGAAGACGACCTGATCCACCGCATCCGCGAGGGCGGTGTGCAGGCCGCGTGCGCCACCGACACGCCCGCCGTGCTGCGCTACGGCATCTCGGCGGACGAGGCGCACCGCTTCGGCCTGCCGTGCGGCGGCACGGTGGAGCTGGTGCTGGAACCCGTCTCGGTGCGCAGCCGCCTGGACGAGCTGCTGCAGGCCTGCCTGCAGCGCCGCAGCACCGAGCGCGTGCTCAACCTGCACACCGGCGAGGTGATGTTGAAAGAAGGTCGGCGCGACGGCCTGCCGCATCTCGACGACCAGCACCTCACCACCCACCTCGGGCCGCAGGCACGGCTCATCGTCATCGGCGCGGGCGATCTCTCCCGCTTCCTGTGCCAGATGGCGCTGGGCCTGGGCTTTGAAGTCATCGTGTGCGACCCGCGCGAAGAGAGCCGTGCCAGCTGGCAGCTCGACGGCGTGGCGGTGAGCCACGAGATGCCGGACGACCTGATCCTGCGCCTGAAGCCCGACGCACGCACCGCCGTGGTGGCAGTGACGCACGACCCCAAGCTCGACGACCTGGCGCTCATTGACGCGCTGCAGTCGGACGCCTTTTACGTGGGCGCCATCGGCTCGCGGCGCCACAGCGAACTGCGCAAGACACGGCTGCACGAACACTTCGAGCTGTCGCAAGAATCGCTGGCTGACCTGCACGGACCGGCTGGCCTCTACATCGGCAGCAAGACCCCGGCCGAGATCGCGCTCTCGATCATGGCGGAGGTGGTGGCGGTGAAAAACGGCGTCGGATCGTCAACGGTGGTACAGGTGGCGGCGGGCAAGGCCCGGGTCGATCAGCCCCTGAGCGAGATGTTCACCACGCCGGTCTGCGCGGTCTGAAGTTCACAGACTCAGGTCGTACTCGATCGTGATCGGCGCGTGGTCGCTGAACTTCACGTCCTTGTAGATGTGCTCCGTGCGCGCCAGCGCCGCCAGCGCGGGCGTGGCCAGGTGGTAGTCGAGCCGCCAGCCCACGTTGTTCGCGTAGGCCTGGCCGCGGTTGCTCCACCACGTGTAGCAGGTGTCGGTGGTGTCGGGCTGCAGGCGTCGGTACACGTCGACCAGTCCGCCGTCGGTGAGCAACGTGGTCATCCAGGCGCGTTCCTCGGGCAGGAAGCCGCTGTTTTTCTGGTTGCTGCGCCAGTTCTTCAGGTCGGCTTGCTGGTGGGCGATGTTCACGTCGCCGCACAGGATGAACTCGCGCTCGCCCTTGAGCGCCATCAGGTGCGGGTGAAACGCCGCCAGAAAACGGTACTTGGCCTCCTGCCGCTCGGGCCCAGAAGAACCGCTGGGGAAGTAGGCGCTGATCAGCGAGAGCTTGCGGCTTGGTGTGTCAAAGCGCAGTTCTGTGTAGCGACCCTCAGCGTCGAACTCGTCACACTGGAATCCGGTGACCACGTCGCTGGGCTCGTGTCGGGTGTACACGCCCACGCCCGAGTAGCCCTTTTTTTGCGCAAAGTGAAAGTGGCCGCGCAGACCGGCGAGGTGCTCGAAGCGGCCGCTGACGTCGAGCTCCTGCGCCTTGACCTCCTGCACGCAAATACAATCCGGCTGGTGCGCGGTGAGCCACGTCTCCAGCCCTTTGCTGGTGGCGGAACGGATGCCGTTGAGGTTGAGGCTGGTCAGTTTGAACAAGGAAACCCCCATGGTGTTGGATGCAGGCGCGACCCATGCGGGCGCCCCGGACGCTGCGCTGGCGCAGGAATTCGTGCAGTTTTGTGTGGACGCCGGCGTGCTGCGCTTCGGCGAATTCAAGACCAAGGCGGGCCGGCTCTCGCCGTACTTCTTCAACGCCGGCCTGTTCGACGACGGTGCCAAGCTCGCGCGCCTCGCGCAATTCTATGCAAAGGCCCTGATCGCCAGCGGCGTCGAATTCGACATGATCTTCGGCCCGGCCTACAAGGGCATTCCGCTGGGCGCGGCGCTCGCTATCGAACTCTCGCGCCTGGGCCTGAACGTGCCGTTTGCCTACAACCGCAAGGAGGCCAAAGACCATGGCGAGGGTGGCTCGCTGGTGGGTGCGCCACTCCAGGGACGCGTGCTGATCGTCGACGACGTGATGTCGGCCGGCACCGCCGCGCGCGAGTCCATCGCCCTGATCCGTGCTGCGGGCGCCACGCCGCACGCGGTGGCCATTGCGCTGGACCGCCAGGAGAAAGCGACCGAGAACAGCCCGGACGGCACAGTCCGCGACGTGGATCACAGTGCCGTGCAATACGTGCAGCGCCAGCTCGGCTTGCAAGTTTGTGCAATTGCCACCCTGGCGGATTTGCTGCAGTATCTGAGCGTTCACACCGGGGGGGAGCTCGATGCACACCGCCAGCGGGTGCAGGCCTACCGCCTGCGCTACGGCGTGAACTGACAGCCAAACCATGAACCTCGTCCGCCCGTCAAACCGCCACCCACCGAGCCCCCTGCGGCTGGGTGCCTGCGCCCTGGTGGCGGGGTCACTTTGGTGTTCCGTGGCAGGTGCACAGGGGCAGGGCATCTACACCTGCACCGACAGCAAGGGACGGCGCATCACCTCCGACCGTCCGATCGTGGAATGCCTGGACCGCGAGCAACACAAACTGGGCAACACCGGTATCGTGCGCCAGGTGGTGCCGCCCAGTTACACCGCCGACGAGCGCGCCAAGCTCGAGAACAAACAACGCGCGGAGAACGAGATCAAGGCCCGCGCTGCCGAAGAAAAACGCCGCGAGCGCGCCCTGCTGATCCGTTATCCCAACCAAGCCGTGCACGACAAGGAGCGCACGGAAGCCTTGGCCCAGATCGACGATGTGATTGCTGCCGTGAACAAACGCGAGGCAGCGCTGGTCCAACAGCGCAAAGAGGTGGACGCGGAGATGGAGTTCTACCAGGCCGACCCGAGCAAGGCGCCGTTCTGGCTGCGCCGCAAGCTTGAGGACAGCGAGAAGCAGATGGTGGTGCAGAAGCGTTTTCTGGAAGAGCAGGCGCAGGAAAAGCTGCGCATCAACCAGCGCTTTGACGAAGAACTCACCAAGCTGCGCCAGCTGTGGTCACCCTCTGCGGCGGCCAGCAACGCCGCGAACATCAAGCGCTGAAGCCCACCGCCTGCGGGCGTACAGCCTTCACCCGCTCACTCATTGAAGCTTCTGGCGCAGCACGTCGTTGACCTGCTGCGGGTTGGCCTTGCCTTTGCTCGCCTTCATGACCAGACCCACCAGCGCGTTGAAGGCCTTGTCCTTGCCGGCGCGGAACTGCTCAACCATGGGTGCATTGGCGGCCATCACCTCGTCGATGATCTTCTCCAGCGCACCGGTGTCGTTCATCTGCTTGAGGCCTTTGGCTTCGATGACGGCGTCGATCTCGCTGCCCTCGCCGGTCCACAGCGCATCGAAGACCTGTTTGGCGGCGTTGTTGCTGATGGTGCCGTCAGCAATGCGGCCGATGAGCGACGCCAGCTGAGCCGCGCTCACGGACACCGAAGCCATGTCGCCTTCGTCCGCGTTGAGTCGGCGCGAGACCTCGCCCATGACCCAATTGCTGACCAGCTTCGCCTGTCCACTGGCTTTCGCCGCGGCCTCGAAATAGGCGGCCATGGCCGGGCTTTGTGTGAGTGTGGTGGCGTCGTATTCGGGCAGGCCGTAGTCGCGCACCAGGCGCTCGGCCATCTGGCGCGGCAGCTCCGGCATGCCGGCGCGCACCTGCTCCACCCAGTCGCGCGCAATCACCAGCGGCGGCAGGTCCGGGTCGGGGAAGTAGCGGTAGTCGGCGGCGTCTTCCTTGGTGCGCATGGAGCGCGTCTCGCCGGTGTCGGGGTCGAACAGCACCGTGGCCTGCTGGATCGTGCGGCCATCCTCGATCTCCTCGATCTGCCAGCGAATCTCGTAATCGATGGCCTGCTGCATGAACTTGAACGAGTTCAGGTTCTTGATCTCGCGGCGTGTGCCCAGGGGCGCACCGGGCTTGCGAACCGACACGTTGGCGTCGCAGCGGAACGACCCCTCCTGCATGTTGCCGTCACAGATGCCGATCCAGGTCACGATCTTGTGCAGCTCTTTTGCGTAGGCCACGGCCTCGGCGCTGGAGCGCATGTCGGGCTCGGTCACGATCTCCAGCAGCGGCGTGCCGGCGCGGTTGAGGTCAATACCGCTCTGGCCTATGAAGTCCTCGTGCAGGCTCTTGCCCGCGTCTTCTTCAAGGTGCGCGCGCACCAGCCGCACGGTCTTTTTCTCATCGCCGAGAAAGAAGCTCACCTCGCCGCCCTGCACCACCGGGATCTCGAACTGGCTGATCTGGTAGCCCTTGGGCAGGTCGGGATAGAAGTAATTCTTGCGCGCGAACACGCTCTGCTCGGCGATGTGCGAACCCAGCGCCAGACCCAGCCGGATCGCGAGTTCCACCGCGCCCTGGTTCATCACCGGCAGCGTGCCCGGCAAGGCCAGGTCCACCGCGCAGGCCTGCGTGTTGGGCTCGGCGCCGAAAGCAATGGGTGCGCGACTGAAGATCTTGGATTGCGTGGCGAGCTGCGCGTGGGTTTCGAAGCCGATGACGACCTCGTAGCCTTGCACCAGAAGGGATTTGCTTGTGTTGCTCATGATCAGAATCCCGAGGGCGAACGGCTGTGCCAGTCGGTCGCCTGCTGGAAAGCGTGCGCCGCGTGCAGCAGCTCGCCTTCTTTGAAGTAGTTGCCCACGAGCTGCAGGCCCACCGGCATGTTGGCCGCGCCAAAGCCTGCCGGCACACTCAGGCCGGGCAGACCGGCCAGGCTCGTTGAGAGGGTGTAGATGTCGGCCAGGTAGTTGGCCATGGGGTCGTCGCTCTTCTCGCCAATCTTCCACGCCACGGTGGGCGCCACCGGGCCGGCGATGAGGTCGCAACGCTCGAAGGCGGATTGAAAATCTTGCGCAATGAGTCGGCGGATCTGCTGGGCCTTGAGGTAGTAAGCGTCGTAGTAGCCGTGGCTCAGCACGTAGGTGCCGATCATGATGCGGCGCTGCACCTCGGGGCCGAAGGCCTCGCTGCGCGACTTCTTGTACATGTCGAGCAGGTCGTCGTACTTGGCGGCACGGTGGCCGAACTTCACACCGTCAAAGCGGCTCAGGTTGCTCGAGGCTTCTGCGGGCGCAATGATGTAGTAGACCGGGATCGAGAGCTCGGTGCGGGGCAGCGAGATGTCGACCAAGGTGGCGCCCAGCTTTTCGTACTCGCCCAGTGCGGCGCGCACGGCGGCCAGCACGTCGGGCGCGCAGCCCGCGCCAAAAAACTCGGTCGGCAGGCCGATGCGCAGACCCTTGAGCGGCTGGGCGGCGGTGGCGCCTTCGCGTGGGCGGTGGATTGCGGCGCTGTAGTCCTCGGCCGGGTGGTCCAGGCTGGTGGAATCGCGGTCGATGTCGGGGCCGGCCATGGCGGTGAGCAGGGCAGCGCAGTCGGCGGCGCTGCGCGCCATGGGGCCGGCCTGGTCCAGGCTGGAGGCGAAGGCCACCATGCCATAGCGCGAGCAGCGGCCATAGGTGGGCTTGATGCCGGTGATGCCCGAGAAGCTGGCGGGCTGGCGGATCGAGCCGCCGGTGTCCGTGCCGGTGGCGGCCGGCAGCAGGCGCGCAGCCACCGCAGCGGCCGAGCCGCCCGAGGAGCCGCCGGGGACGCGGGTCGTGTCCCAGGGGTTTTGCGCGGGGCCGAAGGCCGAGTTGTCGTTGCCCGAGCCCATGGCGAATTCATCGCAGTTGAGCTTGCCCAGCGACACGGCGCCTTGAGCGGCCAGGCGTTGCACCACGGTGGCGTCGAACGGGCTCTGGTAGCCCGCCAACATCTTCGAGCCGGCGGTGGTGGGGAAGTCTCGGGTGACGAAAATGTCCTTGTGCGCCAGCGGCACGCCCAGCAGCGGCGTGCGTTCGCCAGCCGCAATGCGCGCGTCGGCGGCGCTGGCCTGGGCCAGCGTGGCGTCTTCGTTGAAGGCGAGGTAGGCGCCCAAAGAAGCGAATTGTCTGGCGCGGGCCAGCAGGTGCTGAGCAGCCTCGACGCTGCTGGTCTGCTTTTCGGCGATGGCGGCAGCGAGTTCGAGCACGCCCAGGTCGTGGATGGCTTTCATTCGATCACCTTCGGCACGAGGAACAGACCGCGTTCGACGGCGGGGGCGCTCTTCTGGTTGGCTTCGCGGTTGTTGGGTTCGCTCGCCACATCGGGGCGCAGGCGCAGCGAGACGTGGTCAATCACGGCGGTGGGGTGGGCCAGCGGCTCCACGCCGGAGGTGTCCACCGCGTTCATCTGTTCCACAGTGTCGAAGAAGCCGTTGAGCTGGGTCAGCATGCGTTCGCTCTGGGACGCGGTGAGCTCCAGGCGTGCCAGGTTGGCGATGCGGCCGATATCGGACAGGGTCAGGGACATGTCGTGGTGGTTCCGGAAGGATGGATCTGCAGCGCCCCAAAAAGCCATCAGAGGCGCTGAAACGCCGTGTAAATGCGAGAAATGGGGCTGGGATGCGTGCAGTTGTGCACAGGGGATACGGTATTATCCAAGG
>JANPKR010000480.1:0-2157 GCA_031426175.1 Hydrogenophaga sp.
CCAGGCCCTGCCGGTGGCCGGACGCACCGATCTGCCGCGCAACGACCTGCCGGTGTTGATCATGACCGCCCGAGACGGCGTGAGCGACCGCGTGAGCGGCCTGGACAGCGGTGCCGACGACTACATCGTCAAACCCTTCGATGCCAACGAACTGCTGGCCCGCCTGCGCGCCATGCTGCGCCGGGCGGTGGGTCGCAGCAGTCCGGTGATTGCGCACGGTGATCTGGTGGTGGACCCCGCGTCCCACACCGTCTTGCGCGCGGGCGAGCTGGTACCGCTGGGCGGCAAGGAATTCGCGCTGCTGATGGCCTTGCTGCAGGCGCGGCCGCAGGTGTTGTCCAAGTCGCGGCTGGAGTCGTCGTTGTATGGCTTTGGTGAAGCGCTGGAGAGCAACGCCATCGAAGTGCACATCCACCACCTGCGGCGCAAGCTCGGTGAGTCGCTCATCAAGACTGTTCGAGGCGTGGGCTATTTCGTGCCGCAACAGGATCCAACCGCATGACCGCCCAACCCGGCTCCACGCGCCTGCCCAGCTTGCGGCGCTACCTCTGGAGCTGGGTGGTGGGTGCCCTGCTGGTGGTCTGGAGCACGTTGTTGATGGTGGCCTGGTACACCGGTCACCACGAGGCTGAAGAAATCACCGACGGGCAACTCGAAGCGGTGGCCCGCCTGTGGATGGCGGTGGAGCCCGACAACACGCTGAGTGCGCCCGATCCGATCGCCTCCAGCCGTGCCCGGGCCTATGTGCAGGACGTGGCCGTGCTGCACTGGGTCGATGGCCAGCTGCTGACCGACACCCACAACCTGGCTGGCAGCCTGGGCCTGACCGAGCCACCTGCACGCGGCTTCTCCAACCGGGTACAGACCACCGGCAGCGGTGACGTGCGCTGGCGTGTCTACGCTGCTGCGGGCCAGGACGAACACGCGGCCGACTTGGTGGCCGTGCTCATGGACATGGATCACCGGGTGGACCTCGGGCGCGACATGGCGCTCAAGCTTGCGCGTCCGGCCCTGCTGGTGCTGCCGCTGGTGGCGCTGCTGCTGTGGTGGGCGCTGCGCCGTGGCCTGAATCCGCTGGTGCGCCTCTCCCGCGATGTGGCCGCGCTCGACGGCCTGGCTGGACAGCGCCTGGACACGGCCCACCGTTTTCACGAGTTTTCCAGCACCGTGCGCGCCATCAACACACTCGTGGACTCGCTGCAGACACAGGCCCGGCGCGAGCGTGGTTTTGCGTCCGATGTGGCGCACGAACTGCGCACACCGCTGGCCGCGCTTTCGCTGCAGGCCAGCGCGGCGCAGCACGAGCCTTCGCCAGAGCGGCTGGCCCAGCTGGAAGCCACGGCCCTGCGCGCCGGGCACATCCTGTCGCAGTTGCTGGAGCTGGCGCGCGCGCAACGCGATGGCACGGGCCGCGAGGCCTGGAAGGACGTGTCGCTCGGCGACATCGCCGCCGATTTGATCGCCTCGCATGCGCAAGAGGGTTTCGAGAGCAGCCACGAGCTGTCGCTGGAGCAGCCCGAGGCGCCGGTGGTTCTTCACTCGCAGCCCATGCTGCTGGAGCTGGCGTTGCGCAACCTGATTGAAAACGCCCTGCGCCACACCCCGGCGGGCACGCAGGTGGTGGTGCAGGTCTGGCAGAACGAAGATGAGGCCAGTGTCTCGGTCAGCGACGATGGTCAGCGGGCCGACGAACCCCGCCCGGCAAAGCCTCAGTCCTCCTCGGGGCTTGGGCTGGGCTTGCGCCTGGTTCAGCGCATTGCCGAGCAGCTGGGCGCCACGCTGCAGCGCGACACCGGCGAAGCGCCGATGACCACGCGCTTCACACTGCGCTGGCCACGCCCGGCGCCATAAGGATCACTTAACCCGCGGGCGCGAAGCTGATGGGGTCGGCATGTTCCGGCTTCAGACGCATCGCCCATGCCTGCTTCTCTTTCTCGCTCGCCACTGAGCGGCGCCCGACTTTTCCTACTCACCTGGCGCCCCGCCACCGCCGTTTGGCTGCTGTCGCTGTGGCTGGCCGTGGCCGGCAACCTGCCGTTGTGGCTGCGCTTGAACGAGCTGGCCGGCACGCCCGCGCAGCGCCTGGCACTGCTGGGGGGCTTCGGCCTGGTGGTGATGGGTGTCACGGCAGCCCTGCTCTCGCTGCTGGCCTGGCCT
>JANPKR010000481.1:0-2956 GCA_031426175.1 Hydrogenophaga sp.
GTTGGGAACGGATGAAGCTTTGCGAGGCATGGTTTACAGCGTGCGAGCCACTTCCTTGACTTCGAAGAATTCGAGCTGGTCGCCTTCCTTGATGTCGTTGTAGTTCTTCAGCTTGATACCGCACTCGAAGCCTTCCTTGACTTCGCGCACGTCGTCCTTGAGGCGCTTGAGGGTGTCGATCTCGCCGGTGTAGATGACCACGTTGTCGCGCAGCAGACGGAAATGCGCGCTGCGGGTGACCTGGCCGGCCGTGACCATACAGCCGGCAATCGTACCGATCTTGGTGGCCACGAACACAGTGCGGATCTCGGCCGAGCCGATGACTTCTTCGCGCTTCTCGGGCGCCAACATCCCGGACATGGCCGCTTTTAACTCATCCACGGCGTCGTAAATGATGTTGTAGTAGCGCAGGTCCACGTCGTTGCCTTCGGCCAGCTTGCGGGCGCCCACGTCGGCGCGCACGTTGAAGCCGATGATCACCGCCTTGGAAGCAATGGCCAGGTTCACGTCGGATTCGCTGATGCCACCGACACCCGCGAACACCAGTTGCACCTTGACTTCATCGGTCGAGAGCTTGAGCAACGATTGGGCCAGCGCTTCCTGCGAACCCTGCACGTCGGACTTGACGATGATGGGCAGCAACTTGACTTCGCCGGCCGACATGTCGGAGAACATGTTCTCCAGCTTGGCGGCTTGCTGGCGGGCCAGCTTGGTGTTGCGGAACTTGCCGGCACGGTAGGTGGCGATTTCGCGCGCACGGCGCTCGTCGGTCATCACCATGAAATCGTCGCCGGCTTGCGGCACTTCCGACAGACCCTGAATTTCCACGGGAATCGATGGGCCGGCCGACTTGATCGGCTTGCCGTTTTCGTCCAGCATGGCGCGCACGCGGCCGGAGGTCTGACCCACCAGCACCACGTCGCCGGTCTTGAGCGTGCCGCTCTGCACCAGCACCGTCGCCACAGCACCGCGGCCTTTGTCCAAGCGCGCTTCGATGACCAAACCCTTGGCCATGGACTCCACCGGCGCCTTGAGTTCCAGCACTTCGGCCTGCAACAACACTTGTTCCAGCAGCGCGTCGATACCGACGCCGGTCTTGGCGGACACGCCCACGAAAGGCACATCACCACCGAACTCTTCGGGCACGACTTCTTCGGCCACGAGCTCGGAGCGAACCTTCTCCAGGTTGATACCTGGCTTGTCGATCTTGGTGAGCGCAACGACGATGGGCACGCCTGCCGCCTTGGCATGCTTGATGGCTTCCTTGGTCTGCGGCATCACGCCGTCGTCGGCCGCGCAGACGAGGATGACGATGTCGGTGGCCTGAGCACCACGGGCTCGCATGGCGGTGAACGCCTCGTGACCAGGGGTGTCCAGGAAGGAAATCATGCCGCGCTCGGTCTCGACGTGGTACGCCCCGATGTGCTGGGTGATGCCGCCGGCCTCGCCCGCAGCCACCTTGGCGCGGCGGATGTAATCCAGCAGCGAGGTCTTGCCGTGGTCCACGTGGCCCATGACGGTGACCACGGGTGCGCGCGGCAGCAGTTCGTGTTCCTGCTGCGAGGTCTCTTCGTCGGCAAATGCTTCCGGATCGTCCAGCGCTGCCACCACTGCCTTGTGGCCCAGTTCTTCCACCACGATCATGGCGGTGTCCTGGTCCAGCGGCTGGTTGATGGTCACCATCTGGCCAAGCTTCATCAACTGCTTGATCACCTCGGACGACTTCAGGCTCATCTTGTGCGCGAGTTCGGCCACCGTGATGGTTTCCGGAACGTGCACCTCAATGATCTTGACTTCGGTCGGCGCCACGAAATTGCTGGCGCTCGAATCGCGCGTGTCACGGGAATCACGGCGACCGCGCGGGCCTCCGCGCCAGTTGGTCGAGCGCCCTGCGCTGGTGTCGCCACGCGTCTTGATTTCTTTTTTCTTGGCCGCGTCGTCCTTCCAGGTGGAAGAGAGGTTCTCGGACTTGATCTCTTTCTTGCCGGCCACGCCCGCCGTGGCAGTGCCAGCAGCGGCGGTTGTGGGTTTGCCCGGGGTGCCTGCTGGCTTGTGCAGTGTGCCCTTGATACCTGCCTTTGGATCGGCCACCGGGGCAGGTTCGGGTTTCTTCGCGACCAAGGTTTTGGCGGGCGCAGACATCATGGCACGGATGTTTGCGGCTTCGGCCTCGGCCTTGCGGCGGCGTTCCACGAGATCTTGGGCGCGCAGGTCGTCAGCGCGCTTGCTTTCGGCGTTGCGGTCCGCAATCACCCGGGCCGCGGAGTCGCGTTCCAACGAGTCGGTCTTGGCTTTGGCGTCCTTGGCAGTGCGAACAGCAATGGCCTCCGCAATACCCTCAGGGGAGGCGGCTTCGGCGGCAGCACGGGCAGCGGCTTCCGCAGCGTCGGCTGCGGCCGAAGCAGCACGCTCCTGCTCAACAATGGCCTGGGCCTGGCGGGCTTCTTCGGCCTCACGAGCCTGGCGTTTCTCGTTGAACTCTTCTTCCTGGCGGCGCAGCAGCTCGGCCTGGCGGCGAGCATCTTCCTCACGGCGGGCCAGCTCCTCGGTGTCGATCAGGGGCGCAGCGGCAACAGGCTCTTCGACCGCTTCGGGCACAGCTGCTTCATCGTCGCGCTTGATGAAGGTGCGTTTCTTGCGCACCTCCACCTGGATCGTGCGGGCGCGCCCGGTGGAGTCGGCCTGCTTGATCTCGGAGGTCGATTTCTTGACCAGGGTGATTTTCTTGCGCTCACCGCCAGCCGTGCCGTGGCTGGCCTTGAGGTGACCCAGCAGCGATTGCTTGTCGGATTCGGTGACCGGATCGGTCCCGGATGACTTGGGCACGCCCGCTGCGGAGAGTTGCTCCAGCAGGACGGTGGTTGGCTTGTTCAGCTCAGCAGCCAGTTCGGCGACGGTGGTACTTGTCATAGGTCTCTATTCTCCGATGGGCCTCCGCTGGTCAGGTCGTGGATTG
>JANPKR010000482.1:0-4583 GCA_031426175.1 Hydrogenophaga sp.
CGGGCACCGAGGTGCCGCGTCGAACCGCCAGGTCAGGGCGTAGGCGCGTGGAGTTGGGTGAGCAGGGAAGGCTGGATGGCTGTCAATGACATGGATCTGGCCGGGTTATCTCTGTGTTCACTTTGTCCTCGACCAGCTTCATGTTTGGAAGCTGGCCGATTGGGGTATTCCGTAATCGGGTTCGCTGTTTTCATCAACCGGTTCGCCCGCGGCGTCGACCGCACCTTGACCGCACCAGGACTCCAAGGGGAATGCTGCGGATGCGGTGGGGGGTGCCGGGTGCTGCGGGTGGCAACCATCTCGCGTCGGTCTCCCGCTTTGTCGGGCCGGGAGGTCTGCGCCGTTGGTGCGTGCCTTAAACTCAAGGCAAATCAATCACTTACAGCACGTGACGCGAGTGACGCATTATAGACAGCCATCCACCACGTTGGTGTCCTATTTCCCTGGCCTGTCCCTCGCTTTCCCTCGATTTCCCCTGGATTTGCCTTGAGCCAGCTCCCAACCTCCCCAGCTGCCGCGGTGCGTCACCTCACGGTGGACGAAGAGTCGGCCGGGCAGCGGCTCGACAATTTCCTGATCCGCGAGCTCAAGGGCGTTCCCAAGACCCACATCTACCGCATCATCCGCTCGGGGGAGGTGCGCCGGAACAAGGGGCGCGTGGGAGCCGACGACCGTGTGCAGACCGGTGATGTGTTGCGCATTCCACCGATTCGGCTGTCGGAACGCGCCGAAGAAAAACAACTCAACCCGGCGCCCGCCCGTCAATTTCCGGTCGTGTTTGAGGATGAGGCGTTTCTCGCCATCGACAAACCGGCCGGGGTGGCAGTGCACGGCGGCAGCGGGGTGAGTTTTGGTGTCATTGAACAAATGCGCCAGGCACGGCCGGATGCCCGTTTGCTGGAATTGGTACATCGTCTCGATCGGGAAACAAGCGGCTTGCTGCTGATTGCCAAGAAGAAAAGTGCGCTCAAGGTCTTGCAGGATCAATTCCGCGAACGGGAAACTGGCAAGACCTATCTGGCGTTGGTCAAAGGCGCATGGCCGGCCCGTCTCAAAGTGCTGGATCAACCATTGCACAAATACCTGTTGGCTGACGGTGAGCGTCGGGTGAAAGTGACCACCAAAGAGGACCCGGATGGCATGCATTCGGTGACCTTGGTGAAAGTAACCGCGCGTATCCCTGCACCACCGACCCTGTCCAGCTTGCTGCCCGAAGGCTTGAGTTTGCTTGAAGTGACCATCAAGACCGGGCGCACGCACCAGATCCGGGTTCATCTCTCACACGCCGGCCACCCGATTGCCGGAGATGACAAATATGGTGATTTTGAACTCAACCGGCAATTGGCGCGTGCGGGATTGAAGCGGATGTTTCTGCACGCATGGCGCCTGCGATTGAACCATCCGGTTACAAACATGCCGATTGAGTTCAAGGCAGAGCTGCCAGAGGAACTCCGAAGTTGGGCCGCCACCCCGGAAAAACGCGATTAGAATGCGGTCTGCATCGACAGATTGCAATCGTTCATTTCAATCCGTTTCAACGTACAAAAGGATTCATCAATGGCCAGCTATTCCGAACTCATGGCGCAAGCGCAAACCCTGATGGCTCAGGCCGAACAGGCGCGCAAAGACGAACTCGCTTCCGTGATTGCCGACATCAAGGCCAAAATGAAGCAATTCGGCATTTCGGTGGCCGATCTGGGTGGCGCGACCAGCGGCAAAAAGCCGGCCAAATCCAAATCGGTGTCGGCACCCAAGTACCGCGGTCCCAACGGCGAACTCTGGGCTGGTGGCCCGGGCCGCAAACCCGAGTGGGTGCGTGCTGTGCTGGCTTCCGGCAAAAGTGTGGACGACTACCTGATCTGATCCGCCAGCACCGCGAACCGACGAAACCCGCCCCAGGCGGGTTTTGTTTTTTGGGGTTGTCTTGAGTGTTGTTGCGGCTCGTTATCCTTGGCACCATGGTCAAGATCCTCGTCGTCTGCATGGGCAACATCTGCCGCTCCCCCCTGGCCGCCAGCGTGATGCACGCCGAGGTGGCGCGTCGCCAGCTGACCGATCTTGTGACATTGGACTCGGCCGGCACCCACGGCGCACACCAGGGCGAAAAGGCCGACCGGCGGGCCGTGACGCTCGCGCAGGCGCGGGGCTACGACCAGATCCTCCAGGAGCGTGCGCGCCAGGTGACCCAAGACGACTTTGCACGTTTCGACCTGATCCTGGCCATGGACCGCGACAACCTCACCAACCTGCAACGTGTTTGCCCGGCCGAGCACCGGAGCAAGCTGCACCTGTTCCTCGAATACGCCGGCGTTGAGGAGCGCAACGAGGTGCCCGACCCGTACTACGGGAACGCAGCCGGGTTCGAGGCGGTGCTTCGCCTGTGCGAGCAGGGCGTGGACGGCGTGCTCAGGCGCGTGGCTCAGGCTTTGTGATAGTGCCGGTACCACGCCACAAAGCGCGCGATGCCCTCGGCCAGCGGCGTTGACGGCGCAAAGCCCACCCACTCGCGCAGGGCGTCGGTGCTGGCGTAGGTGGCGGGCACGTCGCCATCCTGCATGGCTAAGAACTGTTTTTCAGCGGTGCGACCCAGCGCGCTCTCGATGCAGCCGATGAATTCGAGCAGCGGCACCGGGTCGTGGTTGCCAATGTTGAAGATGCGGTAGGGCGCGGCGCCCGGCTTCTCGGGCGTGGCGGGTTTGTCCAGCACGCGCAGCACGCCTTCCACGATGTCGTCGATGTAGGTGAAGTCGCGCTTCATTTGCCCATGGTTGAACACCGGGATCGGTTGGCCGGCCAGCACCTTCTGTGTGAACGAGTAATAAGCCATGTCGGGCCGGCCCCATGGTCCGTAGACGGTGAAGAAACGCAGCCCGGTGGTGGGCAGGTCGTACAGGTGGCTGTAGGTGTGGGCCATCAACTCGTTGGCCTTTTTGGTGGCCGCGTAGAGGCTCACCGGGTGGTCGACCGCGTCGGTCTCCTCGAACGGCATCTTGGTGTTGCCGCCGTAAACGCTGGAGCTCGACGCGTAGACCAGATGGCCCAGCTTCTGCGCACGGCAGCCTTCGAGCACATGTCCGAAGCCGCTCAGGTTGCTGTCGAGATAGGCATTGGGGTGTGTGATCGAGTAGCGCACGCCCGCCTGCGCAGCGAGATGCACCACGGCGTCAAAGCGCTGGCCGGCGAACAACCGGGTCATGGCCTCGCGGTCTGCGACGTCGATCTGCTCGAACTGAAAAGCTGCGTGCTCCAGCAGCGGCGTGAGCCGGGCCTGCTTGAGTGCCACGTCGTAGTAGTCGTTGAGGTTGTCGACGCCGAACACCGTGTCGCCGCGCGCCAGCAGGCGCTGGGCGGTGTGCATGCCTATGACGCCGGGGGCGCGGGTGTGGAGAATGTGCATGCCGCGATTTAAACCAGCGCGGCATGCCAGCTCAGTGAACGTTCAACCTTGTTGCCACAGTACCTTTTTGCCGGACGCTTCCCATTGTTCGTAGTGGCGTGCGTACAGGTCTTCAATGCGGTTGCGTTTGACCTTGAAGGTCGGGGTGATGACGTCGTTGTCGACCGTCCAGGCGGTGGTGACCACCACGACGCACTGAAGTTGTTCGTGCGGGTCCAGCGTGGCGTTGATGGCTTTGAGGTGGGCCGCCAGTGACGATTCGAGCTCGCTGCGCGCGGCGGCATCGGACACCTTGGCCACCGTTTCGGCGTTGAGCATCACGATGCCCAGCGGCTGACCGAGGTTGGCGCCGGTGACCACGCAGGCTTCCACCGCAGGGTGCATCACCAGCTTGTCTTCGATCGGGGCCGGGGCCACGTACTTGCCCTTGCCGGTCTTGAACAGGTCTTTCACCCGCCCGGTGATGCGCAGCAGGCCCTGTTTGTCGATCGTTCCCTTGTCGCCGGTCTTGAGCCAACCGTCGGCGGTGAAGCTCTCCGCGCTCTTCTCGGGCTCCTTGTAGTAGCCCAGCATCATCGCGGAGTTGCGCATTTGCACCTCTCCGGTGTCGGGGTCAATGCGGTGCTGAACGCCTTCATAAGCCGGGCCCACCGTGCCCTGCTGGTTCTTGCCAGGTTCGGTGATGTGGGAGAGCGCGAGGTTCTCCGTCATGCCGTAGCCCTCGTTGATGTTCAGGCCGAGCTTGCTGTACCACTGCAACAAGGCGATGGGCATGGGCGCTGCGCCGCCCGCGGCGAACTTGCACTGGTCCAGGCCCAGGGCTTTCATCACCTTTTTGCGCACGATCCCACCGATGATCGGCAGGCCGAGCAGGCGGTTGAGCTTGGCCGGCGGCATCTTGTGGTGGATGCCTTGCTGGAACTTGACCCAGAGGCGCGGCACCGAGAAGAAGATGGTGGGCCGGGCGCGCTGCAGGTCGGCGGCAAACGTGTCGAGCGACTCGGCAAAGAACACATGCATGCCCGTGCGCAGCCAGCCATGTTCTACCAGCATGCGCTCGACCACGTGTGCCAGCGGCAGGTACGACAGCATGCGGTCGTTGCCGGTCATGGGAATGCGCTTGAGGCCGGCATCGAGTGCCCAGGCAAAGTTGGCGAAGGTGTGCATCACGCCTTTGGGCATGCCG
>JANPKR010000483.1:0-20230 GCA_031426175.1 Hydrogenophaga sp.
GAGCCGGGCGGGTATTCGTGAGCCTGCTGGAGGGCGACTCGACCAACGAGACCACCTGGGACCCCGGGTGTCCGGAACTGATGTTTCGCCGACCTGCAGCTTTGCTGGAGAGCGCGTGGCTGCCACAGGCCAGCGTGGTCTGTGGATGCGGCGGCGGCCCATCGGTGGTCGCGGTGTTGCCCCACTTGTTGTCCAGCATCGCTCCTCTGGTGCTGGATGCCGACGCACTCAATGCCGTTGCCAACGACGAGGCCCTGCAAACGTTGCTGGCCCACCGCCAGGGTCAAGACTGGGTCACGGTGCTCACCCCACACCCGCTGGAAGCCGCCCGGCTCCTGGGCTGCAGCACAGCGCAAATCATGGCAAACCGGCTGCTGGCTGCGCAGACCATCGCAGACCGGTTCCACGTGGTCTGTGTGCTCAAGGGGTCGGGCACGGTGATGGCTGCACCCCGCGAAACACCGCTCATCAACCCTACAGGCAACGCCGCACTTTCCACAGCGGGTACCGGCGATGTGCTGGCGGGCATGATCGGCTCCGCCCTGGCCGGGCCGGGGACATCAACCCAGGATGCACTCGACCGGGTTTGCGGCGCCGTTTTTCAGCACGGCTGGTTGGCAGACCACTGGGCTGGCGCAACCCTGGTGGCCGGCGAGCTGGCCCACCGCGTCAGACCCATGGTCTGACGGGCAAAGGCTCAGCCCAGAAGCATCAAGCCCACCTGCAGCAGGATGATGAGCACCAGCGCAGACAAATCCACGCCACCCACCAGAGGGATCACACGCCGGATCGGGCGCAGCAGCGGCGACACCAGGCGATCAAGCGTGCCCATCACCGGGGACTGCGGTTGCACCCAGGACAGGATCGCGTAGCCGATCAGCAAGATCATCAAACCCTGCAGCACAGTGCGCACGAGGATGCGCAGCGCCATGGAAAGCACCGTGATCAACCAGCTGGCGGGAGAGGCCGAGACTTCCGACACGCCTGCCGCCAGCAACAGCCAGATGCCGCCGTAGGCCAGTGCCAGCAAGATCGCCGACAGCAGACTCCCCCAGTCGACCCGGCTTTGCGCCAACGCCCGCGGCAGGATGCGCCGCAGCGGCTGAACAAGCCAGTCCGTGACAGCGATCGCAAACCGACCGGGCTGTGCCGACATGTGTACGCGCAGGTGGTTCATCCAGGCGCGCAACAAAGCCATTGCCATCAGGAAGAAAAACAAGGTTTCAAGCAGGAAAAATACGATGCGCATGCGGTGCAGATCCGGTTGGGGATACGGTAGGAGACGGTGGTCGCAAAGATTCGAAGTCCAGGGGGACCCGGGTAGGCATCAGCGCGGCGCGCCGCGCTCAGACCCCCAGTCTCAGTGGGGGCCTGGGCACACGTGGGTCCGGCTCAAGCCCGGCAGCCAGACGGATCATGGCCGCCTCGCGGCAGGCCTCCAGGAAGTCCAGCATGATGGGCGAGCTGTCTGCCAATGCGTGTCTGCCATGGTGGAACTCCGGATGCCACTGCACGCCGCGCGCATACGCATCGCCCGTCCAGCGGATCGCCTCCACCATGCCGTCCAGCGTCGACACCGCCTCCACCACCATGCCCTTGCCCAGCTCCGCTACCGCTTGATGGTGGATGCTGGTCACTCGCAGTTGCGCGGCTTGAGGATAGAGCTTGGTCAGGGCTGTGCCCTGTACAAAGGTCACATCGTGCTCAAGCTGGTCGTACAGATCGGTGTCCACGTGCGCGTGGGCCGCCGGGCACTGAGTGGGAATGTCCTGGTAGAGCGTGCCGCCGAAGGCCACATTGAGCAGCTGCGCACCGCGGCAAACGCCCAGCACTGGTTTCTTCTGCGCCAGAAAGGCCCGGAGCAAGGCCAGCTCGTACCTGTCACGAACCACGTCGCCCTGCCAGCGCGGGTCGATGGGTGTCTGCCCGTAGGTCTGCGGCGCCACATCGGCCCCGCCCTGCATCACCAGCGCATCGAGCTCCTGCACCACGTGTTCGACCTTGAGGTGGCGCGCAGCGTGTTTGCTGTCGTGGGCGACAGCGGGCACCATGAAGGCAATGGCGCCGTGCTCCATGATCCAGTGCGCCAGCGACTGCTCGATGTACTGCAGGTTCTTGTTGCGAAACCCCAGCTCCGAGGGCACCTGATACAGCAATCGTGCCGACACGCCAATGCGCAACGGGCGCTCGGTGGGTACCTGCGCCACCTTGACACACCGCTTTTTCGCCGGGGTCGAGGGTACCTTGTTCAAGGCGGCGCTCAAGGCCTTCGGCACGCTCAGCGCCGGCTCTTGCGCGGCTGATTGGCGGTGCTGCGGGCTGCACCGCGGTCCGCCTTCTTGCTCGCCGCCTTTTTTCCCGGCGCCTTGGGCTCCGTCACAGGCGCGCGTGGTGCGCGATCCTGTCGACCCGCAGCAGCGCCGATCTCGGAGCCGCGTCCGCGTGGGGCTTTGCCGCCACGCCCTGCGCCAGCATTGCCCTCCGGGGTGCCCGACTGACCTGTCTTGTCGCGCATTGCACGCAGGACCAGATCGTCGTCACCGCTCACCAAGCGGAAGTCAATGCGCCGACCATCCAGATCCACGCGGCTCACCTGCACCTGGACGCGGCTGCCCAGCGCGTAGCGGATACCGGTGCGTTCGCCGCGCAGCTCCTGGCGCGCTTCGTCGAAACGGAAGTACTCGCCCCCGAGTTCGGTGATGTGCACCAAGCCTTCAACGTACATGGCGTCCAGTGTGACAAACAGCCCAAAACTGGTGACCGAACTCACCACACCACTGAATTCCTCTCCCAGGTGCTCGCGCATGTACTTGCACTTGAGCCAGGCTTCCACGTCGCGGCTCGCTTCGTCGGCGCGACGCTCGTTGGCGCTGCAGTGCAGCCCGGCAGCCTGCCAAGCCAGCGTGTCGACCGAAGGCTTCCTGGCTACTTCGCCCACCGCCAGCGGTTTGACACGGCTGGCCAGGCGCTTGCTCAGCTTGGCGTGTGCCTCACCCGGCGTGGGCAACGCAGGCAACTCGTAGCGCTTGCGCGCCAGGATGGCCTTGATCACACGGTGCACCAACAAGTCGGGGTAGCGGCGGATCGGGCTGGTGAAGTGGGTGTAGGCCTCGAACGCCAAACCAAAGTGACCGCTGTTGATCGGGGTGTAGATCGCCTGTTGCATCGAGCGCTGCAGCATGGGGTGAATCTGCTGCGACTCAGGGCGATCCTTGGTAGCCGCCGCGATCTTCTGAAAGTCCGCCGGCTTGGGGTTGTCGCCAATGGTCTGCGACACACCCATGGCCTTGAGGTAGTTGCGCAGGATCTCCTGCTTCTCGGGCGTGGGGCCTTCGTGAACGCGGAACAGGCCGGTGTGTTTGCCTTCGCTGATGAAGTCAGCCGAGCAGACGTTGGCCGCCAGCATCGCTTCTTCAATCACCTTGTGTGCGTCATTGCGGGTGCGCGGAATGATCTTCTCGATGCGGCCCGATTCGTCGCAGACGATCTGGGTCTCGGTGGTTTCGAAGTCCACCGCGCCGCGCTCACCACGCGCCGCCAGCAAGGCACGGTACACGTCGTGCAGGTTGAGCAGATAGGGCACCAGCGCCTTGCGCTGGCTGGCCTCAGGCCCACGTGTGTTCTGCAGAATCGCGGCAACCTCGGTGTAGGTAAAACGCGCGTGGCTGAACATCACTGCCGGATAAAACTGGTACGCGTGCACCTCACCTTTGGCGTTGACCAACATGTCGCACACCATGCACAGTCGCTCCACACCCGGGTTGAGCGAACACAAGCCGTTGGACAGTTTCTCCGGCAGCATGGGAATCACGCGGCGCGGGAAGTACACCGAGGTGGCTCGGTCATAGGCATCAATATCGATCGCCGAACCGGTCTGCACATAGTTGCTCACGTCGGCAATCGCCACCAGCAGACGCCAGCCTTTGCCCTTGCCTACCTTGGCCGGCTCGCAATACACCGCATCGTCAAAGTCGCGTGCGTCTTCACCGTCGATGGTAACCAGGGGCACATCGCGCAGGTCGACGCGACCCTTGTGATCGGCTGCGCGCACGTGGTCGGGCAACGCGCGGGCCTGCGCCATGGCAGCGTCGGAAAATTCGTGCGGCACACCGTATTTGCGCACCGCAATCTCGATCTCCATACCGGGGTCGTCAATTTCGCCCAGCACCTCTTTCACGCGCCCCACCGGTTGCCCATAAAGCGCGGGGGGCTCGGTGAGTTGCACCACCACCACCTGGCCCGGTTTGGCCGACCCGGTTGCGCCCTTGGGGATCAAGACATCTTGGCCATAGCGCTTGTCTTCGGGCGCCACCAGCCACACGCCGCTTTCTTGCAGCAATCGGCCGATGATGGGGGAATCGGAGCGTTCGACGATTTCCGTCACGCGTCCTTCAGGTCGACCCTTGCGGTCGAGACGGACGATCCGGGCCTTGACCCGATCCTTGTGCAGCACCGCCCGCATCTCGTTGGATGGCAGATAAATGTCTGCCTGACCATCGTCGCGGATCACAAAACCATGGCCGTCCCGATGACCGGAGACGACACCTTCATATTCGGCCAACAGGCTGTTTTTTTCGTTCACTTTTTCTCTGCTATAATTTTGTTTTTCCTGAAATGCCCAGGTGGCGGAATTGGTAGACGCACTAGTTTCAGGTACTAGCGCTGAGAGGCGTGGAGGTTCGAGTCCTCTCCTGGGCACCAATCATAAAGGGCCTGCGAACGTGATGTTCGCAGGCCCTTTTCTTTTGTCTCAACGCAAGCAAGCCCACCTCGGCCTGTCGAAGCGCTGATCACATGCTCCGGAATTCGGAGCATGTCTTGCAGGGCAGTTGCCACGCAGCCTGGGTTCACCAAGTGGCGGGCAAAGGCCATCAAATCGGGACCGCCAACAGATCGTGTCCCTGCGCTGCGACGACCCGCGCCTTTGTGAACTCGCCCACCTTCAAAGTCTTGCTGATCTTCTCAGGCGGGAGCAGGCGCACCACGCCGTCGATCTCGGGCGCATCGGCATAACTGCGACCCACCGCACCCTTCTTGCCCAGCCCGGGGGCTGAATCCACCAGCACCTGCATGGTCGCTCCCACGCGCTGCTGCAACTTGTCGGCCGACACTGCTTCGGCCACCGCCATGAAGCGCGCGCGACGCTCCTCGCGCAAAGTATCGGGCACCGGGTCGGGCAGCTCGTTGGCCGCGGCACCCGTCACCGGCGAGTAGGCAAAACATCCTGCGCGGTCAATGCGCGCTTCGCGCAAAAACTCCAATAAATGCTCGAACTCGGCTTCGGTCTCGCCAGGGAAGCCCGCGATGAAGGTGCTTCGCACCACGATCTCGGGACACAGCTCGCGCCAGCGAGCAATGCGCTCCAGGTTCTTTTCACCGCTGGCCGGGCGCTTCATGCGGCGCAGCACATCTGGATGGCTGTGCTGCAGCGGCACATCGAGATACGGCAGACACAGGCCCTCGGCCATGAGCGGAATGATCTCGTCGACGTGAGGGTATGGATACACGTAGTGCAAACGCACCCAGGCGCCGTAACCCTTGGCCAGCTCGCCCAGCGAGCGAACCAAATCGAACATCCGCGTCTTCACTGGCTTGCCGTCCCAGAAGCCGGTGCGGTACTTCACATCCACACCATAGGCCGACGTGTCCTGACTGACCACCAAGAGTTCCTTGACTCCTGACTCGAACAGTTTGCGTGCCTCGGTCAGCACATCGCCGATCGGGCGGCTAACCAGATCACCGCGCATGGACGGAATGATGCAGAAGGTGCAACGGTGGTTGCAGCCTTCGCTGATCTTCAAGTAGGCGTAGTGGCGTGGTGTGAGCTTGATGCCTTGAGGCGGTACCAAGTCCACAAACGGATCATGCGGCTTGGGCAGATGCAGGTGTACCGCGGTCATCACTTCGTGCGTGGCGTGCGGGCCCGTCACAGCGAGCACGCTGGGATGCATCTGGCGCACCAGGTTGCCGCCGCCATCGCCTTCACGTGCACCCAGACAACCAGTGACGATGACCTTTCCGTTCTCGGCCAACGCTTCACCAATGGTGTCCAGGCTCTCACGGACGGCGTCGTCGATGAAGCCGCAAGTGTTGACGATCACCAGATCGGCACCGGCGAAGGTCTTGGAAGTTTGGTAGCCCTCGGCGCTGAGTTGCGTGAGGATGAGTTCGGAGTCGGTGAGCGCCTTGGGGCAACCCAGGCTGACAAATCCGACTTTGGGTGCCGCGTTGGCGACCGGGACAAGCGTTTCAGACATCTCCCGATTGTCTCAGACCTGTTGCCCCGACGCAGATCTCCGCTTCAGCGCTTGAGACCCAGGGCCGCCAGCATCTGTTCGCTGTTCTTTTGCATCTGCTCCTGCATCTGCGTGAACGCACTGCGCGATTGCTCCAGATAGGTCCCCATCATCCCCTGCATCATCGGCGACTGCACATTCATGAACTGCTTCCACGCTTCTGGATTCGCCCCGCTCGATTGTTCGGTCATCTTGTGCTGCAGGTCCATGAAGATCTGCACGTTTTTCTCAAGGTAAGCACCCATGAAGTCCTGCATGGCATGGCCGTAGAAGCGAATGATGTTGGCCAGCACGTGCTCGGTGAAGATAGGAACACCAGCTGTCTCTTCTTCCAGAATGATCTGCAACAAAATGCTGCGCGTGAGGTCATCGTTGGACTTGGCATCTCGCACCACAAAGGGCTCGCTGTCCATCACCAGTGTCTTGACTTCGGCCAACGTTATGTACGACGAGGTGTCTGTATCGTACAGACGGCGATTCGGGTACTTTTTGATGACGCGCACAGCAGGCTGGCTGCCACTCTCGGCCTTGTTTTTTTGCACTGATGGATCTTTCTGGAAAGTGGTAGGCGAACCACCAGATGCGATCTGCGGTCCATGGGGCATTCTAGAAACGCTTGAACGCCCCTGCAGCATGGGTTTTCCCTGTGCATGCTAACGATCGCCACGCTTTTCAGGAAAGCGGTCCGGAACAGCCACAAAAAAGCCCGACTCAGGGTCGGGCTTGGTTGCTGGATGCCTGGCATCCGGAACGGTTTGGTAGGCGCGATTGGACTCGAACCAAGTATATCACGGGGCTTCATAGAGCAGATATCTCAAGAAAGTCCCCTGGAATCCCCCTGAATCCTCGATAACGCACCGAATAACGCACCACACATGGCCATCGATCTCAACGTTTTCGCGCAGGCTCTTCGGAGCCGATCAGATGAGTCGCACCTAGTCCTGATCATGGCGCCGCGAGAGGAGCTCGTCTGCGCGCTTGCAGACAGTCCCGAGGCCTTGGCAGCCGCCCGCACACTGGGCTGGGATCATCCCGGAGTGCGCGTGGGCGAAATGATCGCAGAGGCCGACGCGCTGCTTGCGCGTCGTTCCATAGACGAGTTGCTGGCAGGACCCGTCGGCCCCAACGCGCTCGAGCTACGCCAGCTGCTAATGCGTGGCGGGGAAATCCCTAGCAATGCGGTAGCCACGCTCGCAGACGATCCCTCTGCCCTCCTCACTCTGAGGGAGTCCGTGCTCCCGATGGAGCCCGGAACTACGGGCGCCATGATGGCGGGCCGTGTACATGAAATGATCGCTCGCGTTGACGCAGAGCTCGCACGGCGCGCAATGGATGGCGCGCTGTGAAGATTTTCCACACGGGCATGGAGATTGTCGAGATCGCGCGGCGGCTAGACCTCTCCAACATGGGGCCGTTGACTCAACACATGAGCCTGGTCGCAGCGGACCCGGATGCGGTGGCGCTTTTGCGATCGCCCATGCTGCCCGCGAGAGATCCCGAGAATCGCTACGAGGATTACCTGCGCCAGCGGCGCGCGGCGCGCGTGGCGGAAATGTTAGCCATGGTTGATGCCGAGCTCGCCAATCGAGCAATTGAGCAGCTGCTGAAGGACCTCTGATACATCTTGCAATAGGTCTGCAGCGAGTGTTGACAAAAACTCCAGGACATCTCGGCAATCCTCAAGAAATCTAACCAGCAACCACGCTGCCGATAATAACCGAAGGCCACTATTACCACCGCCACCAAAAACGCCGCCACCCGGTCCATCAAGAACCGCCTGGTTCTGAACGACGGCCGCACCTACGATCTTGCACAAGGCTCTGAAGCCTCGGCCTTTCTCGAATCCGGCAACTTCGACCACGTCAAATTTCCTGTCACCAACTGAGCCACCTGAAAACAAACACCGCCAGATCAATGGAACCTCTTGGAACAAAGAATGAAAAACCAGCCCTACAAAATGCAGATCCGCGCTCCTGGCGGCCATGAGCTTATTGACGTGTGGCTACAGCGCTTGCGCTCAGGAGACCTGAGCGAAGAAGAAGCTCGAGAGGAAGCCCTGCACATCGGTCAGATTGAGGGGACATTCGCGCTGGGCGATGCGCTGGACTCGCTCCCCAGCGACGAGGAGCACTCCGCCGCGCGCCTGGCCTTAGCACTCGCAATCGTTGCGCGAATTGGCACGGATCAGCTGCTTGAGAGGGGCGCCTCGGCGCTCTAGGCCCAAAAAAAGGCAGATTGACCTTATCCAGCTGTGCCACTCGAATCACTTTCCATCAGAACTGGTGTGAACGAATTCAGCTTAAGCCGTCAGGCGGATGCTGAACCTAACGGGCTGCAGTCAGTCTGGTCGCCATCAAGTCCCGAGACCCGCTTTGCAGCGGCAGCCGACAGTCGCGATTGAGCGCTGAGCCTGCAGCGCTTGCCACATCGCGCTCACTCATTTCCTCCAAATCGCAGGCATCTAGAGTCAGCTGCCGGAGCTGCTGCAGACATTGCAACCCTATGTGTGGCGCGGACACGGCGTTTTGCTGCGCCTCCCCTAGATGTTCTTCCTCAAGCAAACGCGCCCCGGTCGCATGTCCCAGATCGACCACGACCGGACATTCGCTCACTTCGTTCAATCGATTTTTTATGCCTAACCTTCAGTTAGACGTGACCTGCAGCTATTCCGTAGGCGACAAGAAGCGGTTGAGCTGAACGCGAGACGTCCACAACAGCTATCGCTTCCTCAATGTCCCATTAGAGGCGTTACACGCTGGGGACGGAACTCAGCAGGCCAATGGTTCGGAGCAATCCCTCGGGACTGGCGATGCCTTTGCCGGCAATGTCCATGGCGCTTCCGTGGCCCACACTGGAAAGCACCACGTCTCCTCCCACGCTGAGCGCGCTTGCGGCGTTGGGTGCGAGCAGCTTGATAGGAATATGCCCCTGATCATGGAACATGGCTACGTAGAGGTCGTGCTGCCTGTTGGCCAGTAGGGTATCTGCGCCCGTCGGCTCGCTTACGTCGTGGCCTTCCGCACGCAACTGCGCCACCGCAGGCTGCACCATCAGCGAGTCATCCAAGCCAAACAATTGGCCCTCTGATGCGTGTGGATTGATGCCGAACATGCCTATGCGAGGTGTCGCCATGCCCAATTGCCGACAGGCCAGGATGCCTGCGTGTGTGGCATGCACAATCAAGTCGGTGCTGAGGCGATCAAGAGCAGTTCGAACACTCTCGTGCAGAGTGACATGCACGATACGCAAGCCTCCGCCCACCAGCATCAAGAAAACAGATTCAGCAGGCTGACCGCACACGCGCGCGACCAGAGAAGGGTATCCGCTGAATGTGATGCCTGCCTTCGCGATCGCAGTCTCATGGTGCGGGCAGGCAATGACAGCGTCGCAAGCGCCCGCCTGTGCCGCCTGAATGGCCGCGGTGGCACTTGCCACTGCTGAAGCGCCAGCCGCTGCGTCAATCCGACCCGGAATGGCAGCAGCCGGGTCAAGGGCGCCTGCCTCGTGGCAGCGAACACCCTCTAGCACCCAGCTCAGGTTCAGCTGCTCGGCGCAGCGGCGCAGCACCGAATCCGGGCCGAACAACTCAAAGCGGTAATGCTCGGACGGGGGCATTGCAGCTATCGCCTTGAGCGCGATCTCAGGTCCGATGCCGTTCGGGTCGCCAATCGAAATGGCAAGCCGCGCGCTGCTGCTCATGCAGTTTTGGGCCTGTGTTTGGCAATGAGCGCCTTTGCACCCGCCAGGAGCTTCTCTCCGTCCTGTCCCCGCCTGTTCATCTCCTGGACCCATTCGCTCGCGATGGCTCCAGTGAGTTGTACAAACTCGTTGGTTTGAGCCTCGTTGAAAACGTGCACCTTGTTGCCGCGATCGGTCGCCATCTTGCGGCTGATGGGATCGTGGTCCTGTTGCACCTTCCCGAACCAGGCCGAGGTCTCCATGCCCGAGTTGTCATCGATCACCTTCTTGAAGTCCCCTGTCAGCGAAGCGTATTTCCTTTTGTTCATCACCATCACGAACGCGGTGTTGTAGAGAGCTGGCTTTCCTGGAGCGAATTCGCTGTGGTGTTGCACAAGCTCATGCACCTTCACCGAAGGAATCACCTCCCAAGGCAACGCTGCACCGTCGATGACTCCTTTGGACAACGCGTCGGGAATCTGTGGCAATGGCATGCCCACGGCAGAAGCCCCGGCGGCGGCGAGCAGTTTGGTGGCCTGGCGGGTCGGACCGCGCATCTTCAGGCCCCGCAGGTCAGCAGCGCTGTTGATGGCCTTGCTCTTTGAGTGCAGCACGCCTGGCCCGTGCGTGTGAAAGGCAAGCGGCTGAACGTCCTTGAATTCATCGGCTGCGAGGGTTTCGAGGTACTCCCAGGCTGCACGGGAAGCTCCGATGGCGTCCATGGTCATGAACGGAAGTTCGAACACTTCGGTCCGCGGGAATCGCCCGGGTGTGAGGCCGGCCAGAGTCCATACGATGTCGACAACACCATCTCGCGCCTGGTCGAAGAGCTGACCCGGTGAACCCCCCAGCTGCATGGCGGGATAGCCTTCGAAGCGGATACGTCCGCCCGAGTCGTTCTCCACTTTCGACATCCATGCCTTGTGTGCGTTGAGATAAACATTTGAAGTCGGGGCCATGAAGGTGTGGAACTTCAGAGTTATGACTTGCTGAGCGAAGACGCCCAGGGTGGGCGCTCCAAGGGAAACGGCTGCCGCCGCCGATTTGATGAGGGTTCTGCGTTGCATCATGGTGTTGTCTCCTGGATTGATGGGAAAGGCGTTCCGGCCCCCTGGTCGGTGCTGGCTTCTTGTAGTGAGGGTGATCAAGCAGGGCTGGCCTGCGAAACGAACTTTGTGACGAGGTAGCTGTCGAAGGTTTCACTGCCGCCCTCGCTGCCCATTCCGCTGTCCTTCACGCCACCGAATGGTGTTTCTGCCAACGTGATGCCGAAGTGGTTCACGTTCACCATGCCCACCTCCAGGCCGTTGACCATGCGTTCGGACGTTTTGATGGAGCCAGTGAACACGAAAGCGGTAAGGCCGAATGGCAGGGCGTTAGCGCGCTTCAACACTTCTTCGGCATCCTTGAAGCGTGTGATCGGCGCGACCGGGCCGAAGGGTTCTTCGACCATCAGGCGGGCGTCCTCAGGGATGTCGGTGAGGACGGTGGGCGGGTAGAAGTAGCCCGGGCCGGCGAGCCGTGTGCCGCCGATAGCCAGCTTCGCACCGCGCTCCAGCGCATCGGCCACGAAACTCTCCATGGCATCGACCCGGCGCAGATGCGCCAGTGGGCCCATCTGCGTGTGCTCGTCCATTCCGTCACCAACCTTTAAGCCACCGTAGGCTTTCGTGAAGGTGTCGAGGAAGCGGTCGTACACCTTCTCCTGCACGAAGAAGCGGCTGGGCGCAATGCACAGCTGCCCCGCGTTGCGCGCCTTGAAACGTGCGAGCAGATTCGCTGCGTCGTCCACGTCGGCGTCGTCGAAAACCACCACGGGCGAGTGCCCGCCAAGCTCCATGCTGATGCGCTTCATGTGCAGACCGGCAAGCGACGCCAGCTGCTTGCCCACCGGCACTGAGCCGGTGAACGACACCTTGCGCGAGATGGGCGAGCGGATCAGGTGGTCCGACACCTCTGACGGCACGCCCCAGACGACATTGAGCACGCCCGCCGGCAGGCCTGCTTCGTGGAACATGCGTGCGAGTGCAATCACTGCGCCCGGCGAATCCTCCGGCCCCTTCAGCACCAGCGTGCAGCCCGCGCCGATCGCCGCCACCATCTTTCGAATGGCCTGGTTGAACGGAAAATTCCAGGGCGTGAAGGCCACACATACTCCGACAGGCTCACGAAGAACCAGCTGACGTACATGCGGCAAACGCGCTGGAATGATGCGCCCATAGATTCGGCGGCATTCCTCGGCGTGCCACTCCGCGTGTTCGGCACAGGTGGTCACCTCCAGCAGAGCCTCTCCTAGCGGCTTGCCCTGATCGAGCGTGATCTGGCGCGCAATCTGCGGTGCGCGTTCGCGCGTGAGTTCGGCCACACGGCGCAGTACCTTTGAGCGCTGGAGCGGTGAACTCTTGCGCCAGGTTTCGAAGGCGCGTTGCGCCGCATGCAGCGCACGGTCGAGGTCGTCGCCGCGTGCATGCGGTAGCGAGCCGATTACCTCGCCGTTGGCCGGGTTGATGATGTTCTGGTGCGGGCGGTCGCCACCCTCAATGAATTCGCCATCGATGTAAAGGAACGGCTTGCCGTAGGTGGAGTCGGTCATGGTGGATCAGCCGATCAGATGAACACTGAGCCACCATCGACGGCAATGGTCTGGCCGGTGATGAACCCCGCGCCGTCGCTCGCGAGGAACAGCAGCGCGCCGACCAGATCCTCGGGCACCTGGTCGCGCTGCAGCGAGCGGCTGGTTTTGCGCACCACGTCGCCCATCTTGCTGTGCATGTCGTTTTCGAGCACGCCGTCGCTCAGCGTGAAGCCTGGTGCGATGGCGTTGACGGTGATGTTGTCCTTGCCGAGTTCGCGTGCCAGTGAGCGGGTGAATGCGATCACCGCGCCCTTGCTGGCCACGTAGTGCAACATGTTGGGCGTGCCCTTGATCGGCGTGGTGGACGCGATGTTCACGATGCGGCCAAAGCCGTTCTTGCGCATCGCGGGCACGACCGCTTTTGCGCACACAAAGGGCCCGAGGGTGTTGACTTCCATCACACGCATCCACTCGGCGTCGCTGATCTGGTCGAACGGTTTGAGCGTGAGCGTGGTGAACAGGCCGGCGTTGTTCACCAGCACGTCAAGCCGGTCGAACGCTTTCACGGCCTGTTCGACCATCCCTGCCACGTCGGCGGGATTGACCACATCGGTCTGCGTGCCTATGGCCTTCAAGCCCTGGGCCTTGAGGCGCTCGGCCGCTTCTGCGGCGCCGCGAAGGTCGGCGATGACGACTTGGTGGCCGGCGCGCGCGAGCGCTTCAGAGAAGGCGAAACCGATGCCGCTGGCGCCGCCAGTGACCGCGATGACCCGGGATGCTGCTGTCATGTGTTGTCTCTTTCTGTGGGAAGGGGTAGGTGTTGAATAGGGCTATGGCCTTAGGCCGGTGCGAGCGTGGGCGCGGGCGCGAGGGCTTTGCGTGCGCGCATGTGCGCGGCGGGGTCGTTTAGGGATTCGACGGCGCTCAGCTGGTCGCCGCGGTAGCGCAGCACCGAGAAGCGGCCACTGGCCGGGTCTCCCTCGATGTCGCTGCGGTCACCCGGCACGGCCAGGCCCGCCATCTGCAGCCGGCAAAGACCTTGCTCGCTCCAGAACCAGGGCACTTTGGCGTATGGCGCTGCTTGGCCGCACAGGCGCGCGGAGATGCAGCGCGCTTGGTCGACTGCGTTCTGCACCGACTCGATGCGCACACGGGCACCACCGCTGAAAACAAATGGAAAACTCGCGCAATCGCCGAGTGCGGAAATGGCCGGATCGCTGGTGAGCAGCAGCTCGTCTACCTCAATGCCGTTGCCGACCGCCAGGCCGGCACCGCGCGCCAGCTGGTCGTTGGGGCTCACGCCGACCGCGACCACCACCAGGTCGGCCGCGATGTGGCTGCCATCCCGCAGGCGCAGGCCGGTGGCGTGGCCGTGTGCGCCTTCAATGGCAGCGAGTTGCGCCGATAGATGAAACCGCGTGCCCTGCGCTTCGTGGAACGCCTGCAGGTGCAGCGCCATCGGCACCGAGAGAGCGCGCGCCAGGGGCCGCACGGCGGTCTCGGCGACGTGCATTGGCAGGCCCATGCCGCGCGCCACGGCCGCGAGTTCCAGACCGATGAAGCCGGCGCCGACCACGGCCACCGCTTGCGCCTGGGCCAGCCGCGCGCGGATGCGCTGTGCATCCACGAGTCCGCGCAGCACGAAGACGCCTTGCAGGTCGGCGCCTGGCACGGCCAGCGTGCGTGCGGCCGCGCCGGTGGCGAGCACCAGGTGGTCGTAGGACAGCGCCTCGCCGTTGGAGAGCCGCACCTGGCGCGCCACACGGTCGATACCTTGCACCCGCGTACCGCCGAGCACGCGTGCGCCGATGCGCTCGTAGAACGCGGGCGGGCGCAGCAGCAGGCCGGTCTCGTCCACCTTGGCCTGCAGGAAACCTTTGGACAGTGGCGGGCGCTGGTAAGGCAAGCCTGGCTCGTCGCCCACCAGGGTGATGGGCGCCGCAAAGCCCGACTCGCGCAGCGACGCCGCAAGCTGAAAACCGCCCTGCCCGGTGCCGACGATGACGACGCCGTGGACCATCAGACCTGGCGCTCCGGAATGTGCACGATCAGCTCGTCAACGCCGGCGGCGAGCACGAGCTGGCAACCGAGACGGCTGTGTTCCTGGCGTTCGCTCGCGGCGCTGGCGAGCATTTCGTTCTCGACTTCGCTGGTGGACGGCAGGAGGCCGACCGAGGCCGGGTCCACGTACACATGGCAGGTGGCGCACATGGCCGAACCACCGCATTCGGCGACGATGCCGGCGATGCCGTGGGTGACGGCCGTCGCCATGACCGTGGCACCGGCGCTGGCGGGGACGGATTCGCGCGAGCCGTCGGGTTGCACGTAAACAATCTGGGGCATCGTGGGCCTCTTTCGTGGTTTCTGTGGAATAGTTAGTCAACGGCCGCCAGCAGCGGCTCGACCGTAACCGGCATGTGCTTCAGCCCGCGCACGGTGTTGTTGAAATGCTGGACCGGCTCGCCGTCAAGACGGAACGAAGCCACTCGGCGCGCCAGCGCGGTGAGCACGATCTCGCCCTCGAGGCGCGCCATCATCTGGCCCGCGCAGCCGTGGATGCCGGTGCCGAAGGCCATGTGGCCGGTGGCGCGGCGTGTGATGTCGAAGCGGTCGGCGTTGGGCCAGCGGCGCGGGTCGCGGTTGGCCGAGGCAATGAATACGACGATCTTCTGGCCGGCTTTCACGGTGATGCCGCCGAGTTCCACGTCCTGCGTGCTGGTGCGGTAGAACGAATGGAAGGTGCTGTCGAAGCGCAGCACCTCCTCGAGCGCTTGGCGGGCCAGCGAAGGGTCTTCGCGCAGCAGCGCCCATTGTTCGGGGTGGCGCGCGAAGCAGGTGATGGCGTTGCACAGCGTGAACACGGTGGTGTCCAGCCCGGCGGATAGCAGGGTGCGCACCAGCATGCCAGCTTCGTCGTGGCCGATCTCGCCCGCGTCGGCGGCGGCGAAGAGCTGTGCACCCAGGCCATCCTTGGTGAGCGCGTCGCGCTGGCACACCTGGGCGATCCAGTTCACCGCCTCGCCAGAGCTGTCCATGCGAGCCTGGAAGCGCTCGTTGATCGGGCCGAAACCGTTGAACACCATGTCGCCATACGGAAGCAGGTGCTCACGCCCCTCGGCGGGCAGGCCCACGGCGTCACCGAAGGCCTTGATGGGGAAGGCTTCGCAGAGGTCTTTGGCGGCGTCGAACGAACCGCGCTCCACCAGACTGTCGACCATGCGCGCCGCCACGTCTTCGAAGGTGGCGCGCAAGCGGCCGATGGACGCTGGCGACAGCACGCGCGCTACCACCTTGCGCGTGCGGCTGTGGTGGGGTGGGTCGGCTTCCAGAATGATGCTGGGTTTGCGCCACGGCGTTTCAGTGTGGAAGTTGGCCAGGCCCACGCCAGCGCTGGAGCAAAACACATCTGGCTGCGACAGGATGCGCTGCACCTCGTCGTGGCGCGCGACCGCAAGCACACCGTAACGCTCCAGCCAGGCCCAGGTGCCAAGCTCGCGCAATTGTTCGTAGTGCGGGTAGGGGTTGGCCAGTACCTCGGTGATGTAGGGATCGAAGTCGCTGGTGGGAACATCGGTGTAGGGGTTGGGGTGGGTCATCTGTGAGCTCCTCTTCGGGTGCGCTTCAATCGGCCAGCGCGGGTGTGCGGGGTTGGGCAATCACGAACGAGTCGCAGAAGAACGCGTCGTGCGGTAGGCCCCGTGTGGCAATGAATTCGCTTCGCGCCGCGCTCACCATGGCGGGCGCACCGCATGCATACACCTGGTGGCCGGCGAGGCTGTCGTGGTCTTGCAGCACGGCTTGGTGCACGAAGCCGGTGCGGCCGGTCCAGCCGGTATCGGGTTCGGAAAGCACGGGCACGAAGCGCAGGCCGGCCTGTCGGGCCCAACCGCGCGCTAGGTCGAGCAGGTACAGGTCTTTCTCGGTGCGCGCGCCCCAGTACAACGCGATCTCGCGCCGCTGGCCCTGGCGCAGGCCGTCTTCCACCATAGACTTGATCGGTGCAAAACCGGTGCCACTGGCCAGCATGACGATTGGAACGTCGCTGTTCTCGCGCAGGTGGAAGTCGCCGTGCGGCAACTCCACCGGAAGTGTGTCGCCGACGCTGAGGTCCTGCGCGAGCCTTTGTGAAAACGCACCTCCCTCGAGCAGGCGGATGTGCAGTTCGGCGCCGTCGTTCTGGTGTGGTGGATTGGCCATGGAGAAACTGCGGCGCTGGCCATCTGGCAGCAGGACCTGCAGGTATTGACCTGCCTTGAATTTAACTTTCTCGCCTGCGGGAAAACGCAGCTTGAGACGTGCCACGTCGCCGGCTAGAAAGTCAATGCGCATGACCCTGGCGTCGAGCTGGCGGCGCGCGTTCGGATCGGTCTTCTCGATCTGGCGCGGTTCGATCGCGATATCGGTGAGTGGCCTGGCCTGACAGAACAGCACCTGCCCTTGCAAGATCTCGTCGGCGGTGAGAGTGTGGTCGCCGGCCGCGCCGGGGCTCACCCGACCCGAGACCACGCGGCCCTTGCAGCTTGCGCACACGCCCGAGTTGCACGAGAACGGCATCTCGTAGCCCGCGTGTCGTACCGCGTCGAGCACGGTCTGGCCCTCGGTGCAGGGCACAGCGTTGCCAAGTCCGGCGATATGGATGAGGTATGTGGTGCTCACGGCGTGCTCACAGTGGAATAGCCAGCAGCGTGTCGGTGTTGTGGCTGTCGCAGACCACGACGCGACTGGCCAGTCGCAGCGTGTCGGTGCCGTCGATCACCAGTTCATCGAGGTAGCGCCCGGTGGCGAAGATCATGGTCTCGCCGCCGCGCATGACGCGCACCACCAGGAAGGGTGTTTCGCTATGCTGGCCGCGCTGCGTTTCGCCGAGCAGCACAGGCAGGCCCACCAGGTGCCGGTAGCGCTGCTTCTCGTACACGTTTGCCGTGCGCAGCGAGAGCACGCGGTCGTTGAGCATCGCGCGCGAGTCGGCGTAGATGAGGCTGGCTTCCATGCCCTGCGCGTGGTTATCTGCGGTGGTCACGCGGTACACGCACTGCTCGGTGAAGAGTTGGGTCCAGGCTTCGAGCTCGTCGTTGTCGATGCAGCGCGCGCAATAAGCATTGAGCGCCAACGCGCTCGCGGTGTCGATCACCGCGCTCATGCACCCGCTCCCATGTGCAGGCGATAGGCTTTCCAGAAGCCGCGCACGGACGCTTCCGTGGTGCGGCTGCCTTGCGAGCGCACGCTGTCGCCACCCATCTCGACGATCGCTGCATGGCCACCGGCGCTGGCGATGCCGCGCTGCACGAAGCCACCTACCGCACCGTCTTCCATCGAGACGAAACCGGCTGGACCGATCAGGTTGGATTGCTTGTGGCGCATGGTGCGCAGCTCGGGTGTATCGTCCTTGAAACCGAGGTAGACCCAGTTCAGCGCCGTGGACTCAACGCCTTCGGGCAGTACCTGGCGCACCGCCAAGGTGTTCTGGATCTGCGCCAGCACAAAACCCGGGAACACCGAGAGTATCTGCAGCGTCACGCCGTCGCCGAATTCGTCCAGGCCTTTCAGCAATGTGGAGTCCTCAAGCTTGAAGTCGTCCTTCTCCGAGCGCAGTTCCTCGGCCTGGTAGTCCTCGCTCTTTTCGGCCGCCGGATCGATAGCCGAGAAGCTGATGTGGTTGCCGCCGTCTTCGCTGACCACCACGCCGCCCTTCTGCGAAAGGCGGTTGAGGCGGAAGGTGGTGAAGAACACATGCAGCAGGCTGGCGTGGTAGGTGTCGCGCACGTTCTCCACGTAGAGCTTCCAGTTGTTGGGCAGCGTCTGCTTGAAGCGGCCCAGGATCTGCACCGGTTTATGCAGCACTCGCGAGATGCCGCGCGCGATTTCGGGTCCGAGGTAGTCCTCGAGGTCGGGCACATCGTCGCTCAGGCTGCCGAAAACCAGGCCGCAGAACACGCTGGTGCGCAGCTTGCGCGGGCCGTGGCTCTTCATGCAGAAGGCCGGGTCCATGCCGCCTTCGCCGTTCACGCCGTTCTGGAACGCGATTCCCTTGAGGTTGCCCTGGCGGTCGTAACGCCACGCGTGGTACACGCACTGGAAGTCGCGCGCGGTGCCCCCGTCGTCGAGCACGATCAGCGCGCCGCGGTGCGAACAGCGATTCTCGAACGCGTAAACCTCACCGTCGCTGTCGCGAGCCACCACCACCGGCATGCGGCCGAGGAAGGTGGTGCGGTAGTCGCCGGGTTCAGGCAGTTCGGCCTCAAGACAGAGGTAGTTCCAAGTCGCGCCTTCGAATACGCGCTGCTGCTCGGCTTCGAGCACTGCCGGCTCCTGGTATAGATGGTATGGGATGCGGGTGAATTTCCCAGTTGGCCAAAAATTCAGCAGGGTAGTGGTGGCGGAGGCTGTTGCGGAGGCGCTCATATCTGGGTACCTGATGGGTCTTTGAGAATTCGCATATCGAACTTTTGACCGTTTAGTGAACCACTACTGTATTTTTCGGATTGATGAGGGTCAACAAAATCGGGCAGAATGTTCGAATATCGAACTTATTCAACTTTGAGTGAGGCCACAAATGGATGACGATGTGCGTGCCGTGGTGGACAAGGAATACGTAATGGGGCTGGAGAAAGGCCTGCTGCTTATCGAGGCGTTCGGCGTCAGCAATTCGCCTCTGACCTTGACCGAAGCGGCAGACATCACAGGACACAGCAAAGCCTCGACCCGCCGCGCCCTGCTCACCCTCGTCAAGCTGGGGTATGCACGCGCTTCGGGCCGACATTTTTCGCTTGAGCCTCGTACGTTGCGGCTGGTACACGCGTACGTGAATTCCACGCCGCTGACAAAGGTCGCGCAGCCGATCCTGGAAATCACCAGTGAACGCACGCGCGAGTCCGCATCTCTCGCGGTGCTTGACTCGCACTTTGTCGTTTTCGTGGCGCGCTCAACTCAGCGACGCAGCTTGTCCTTCGGACTCGGCATCGGGGCGCGATTGCCCGCGTACTGTTCGGCCACCGGTCGCGTACTTCTCGCGGGGATGCCGGATGAGGAGGTCGAATTCCGCCTGCAGCGTATGAGCCGACAAGCAATTACGCCAAAAACCAAGACCGACGTGTCTGCACTGATGAACGAGGTGCAGGCGGCGCGAGAGTGCGGCTACTCGATAAGCGACGAAGAACTGGAGATCGGACTGCGCTCAATTGCCGTACCGGTGCGCAATCGTAAGGGCGAGCTATTGGGAGCAATGAGCCTGTCGGTAGCTACTTCACGCATGTCTCGCGACGATGTCGTGAACAAATTGATGCCAGAGCTTGAAGTGGCACGCAGGACGTTTGCACTGCAGCTGTAGCAACAGGCAGCTACCTGCGGCCTGCCACGCTAGATGACTGCAACTCCACGATACCGGTTATCGATGCTGATGCGATACGCAGTAAGTGGATAACAGCGTCGTGCCAGGCACCGTGAACTTGCCTCCCGGCCGCGACCGACGGCAGTCGCTGCACAACAGTTTTTGACACCGAGTTGGCAGCCGGCCGCAGTGGGCCCGCTGCGGAATTGCGGCAAAGCCTCTTGAATGACAGAAGTGCAGCGGTTGCTGCCGTTCGAGTTTTCAACGTGAATGCCCTTGGCGTGCCGGATTGCGATCACTCCTATTCATGCATCGTGGTAATGCGCAGAGACAGGTTTCAGGCGCGCAGTTGAC
>JANPKR010000484.1:0-1534 GCA_031426175.1 Hydrogenophaga sp.
GCCTGGCCAACGACCACGCGCTTGCGCAGCGCCTCGCGCAGGGGCTGGCCGGCATCGACGGCCTTGCTGTGCGTTCCGCGCAGACCAACATCGTGTTCGTCGACGTGGCGAACGGGCGCGGCCCCGATCTGCTGGCCTACCTGGCGCGCGATGGCGTGCTCGCAACCGGGCTGATCGGTTTGCGCTTCGTGACCCACCTGGACGTGGATGCGGAAGGCATCGACCGCGCGATCGCCAGCACCCGAGCGTTCTTCGCTCAGGGCACCGCGGTCGCCAGCGCCCGGCCCGCCGGTTCCGCCGTCTATTGAGCGCAGGCATACGGCCATGCCCGACTTGCCGCAACTTCTGCTCTTCATCGCGGCCGGCTGGCTGCTCAACCTCACGCCTGGCCCGGACGTGCTGTACATCGTGACCAACGCGTTGAAGAGCGGCGTGCGCGCCGGCATCGTGGCCGCGTTGGGCATCGTCAGCGGCTGCTTCGTGCACGTGTTCGCCGCCGCCATCGGCGTGAGCGCACTGCTGGCCACCTCCGCCACCGCGTTCACCGTGCTCAAGTGGATCGGCGCGGCCTACCTGCTGTGGATGGGCATTCGTCTGCTGATGTCGAAAGCCACGCCGCTGGACCTGAAGGCGGGCTTGGCCGAAGTGAACCTGTGGCGCGTGTTCTGCAGCGGCTTCCTTACCAACGTGCTCAACCCCAAGGTGGCGATCTTCTTTTTGGCCTTCGTACCGCAGTTCATCGCGCCCGAGGCGCCCAACAAGGTGCAGGCCTTTCTGCTGCTGGGGCTGATCTTCAACCTCAACTCGCTGCCCATCAACTTCGGTTACGCCTGGCTCGCCGCCTGGGCCGCGCGGCGCGTGCAGACGGTGCAGCGCGCCATGCACTGGATGGACCGCGCCGCAGGACTGCTCTTCGTGGGCTTCGGCCTGCGCCTGGCCTTCACCGACAATCCCGCCCAGTAAACAAGAAGCCTTGGAGACACGCATGCCGAACAGCCACAAGATCACGCCGCAAGAGGCGCTGCAGCGCACCATCGAACACCGCGAGATCTTCCACGACGAGATGCTGCACCTGATGCGCCTGATCATGAGCGGCGAGATGTCGCCAGTCATGATGGCCGCCTTCATCACCGGCCTGCGCGTGAAGAAGGAAACCATCGGCGAGATCACCGCGGCTGCGCAGGTGATGCGCGAGTTCTCCACCAAGGTCCATGTGGCCGACAAGACGCACCTGGTCGACATCGTCGGCACCGGAGGAGACGGCTCGCACACGTTCAACATCTCCACCTGTTCCATGTTTGTCGCCGCCGCTGCCGGCGCGCGCGTGAGCAAGCACGGCGGGCGCAGCGTCTCCAGCAAGAGCGGCAGCGCCGACGTGCTGGAGAGCCTGGGCATCAACATCAACCTGTCCCCTGAGGCCATTGCGCGCTGCATCGAGCAGGTCGGCGTGGGCTTCATGTTCGCGCCCAACCACCACCCGGCCATGAAGAACGTGGCCCCGGTGCGCCGCGAGCTGGGCATCAAGACCATCTTC
>JANPKR010000485.1:0-4528 GCA_031426175.1 Hydrogenophaga sp.
GCTCGCGTGAACGTTCACACCCACGGCGGCGTGCTCACGATCGAATGGCAGGACAGCCGCCGCCACGACAACTCGGTGTTCATGACCGGCCCGGCCACCACCGTGTTCGACGGCGAGATCACCATTCCCGACATCGGCTGACGCCAGCCCCGACCCCAACCACCCATGAACCCCAACAACATCCCCCCCATCACCGAAGACGACATCGCCAACTACCTGGCCAACACGCCCGACTTCTTCGAGCGCCACGCCAGCTTGCTGGCCGCAGTGCAGCTCACCAGCCCGCATGGTCACCGCGCGGTGAGCTTGCAGGAACGCCAGGCCGAGATGCTGCGCGAGAAGATCAAGGGGCTGGAGCTCAAGGCCGCCGAGATGATCCGCAACGGCCACGAGAACACCACCATCGCCGACAAGCTGCAACTCTGGACCCGCGCACTGCTGCTCACCCGAGAACCCGCCGACCTGCCGGTGGTGGCGGTGCGCGAGATCGCCAACCAGTTCATGGTCCCGCAAGTGGCCATCAAGGTCTGGGGCGTGGCGCCCCAGTTTGAAGACCAGTTGTTCGCGCAAGGCGCCAGCGACGATGTGAAAGCCTTCGCTTCGTCGCTCACCCGGCCGTATTGCGGCGCCAACCCCGGGCTGGAGGCTGCCGGCTGGCTGGACGATCCGTCGAGCGCAGCGTCGCTGGCGCTCATTCCGCTGCGTGCCGGTATCGCGCCGCAGGCCTTCGGCATGCTGGTTCTGGCCTCTGGCGACCCGCAGCGCTTCGCGAGCGACATGGGCACCGACTTTCTGGAGCGCATCGGCGAAATCACCAGCGCGGCGCTTTCTCGCGTGCGTCCAGAATAAGCCAGCATGAACGTTCAGGTGCACGCCGCATCCGAGACCCCGACGGGTGACGACGCTGCGCTGGTGCCGGCTTACCTGAACCACGTCAAGGTGGAAAAGCGCCTGGCCGATCGCACGGTGGAGCTCTACACGCTGGATCTCGCGCGTCTGGCGGGCAACGCCGCCGAGTTGTCGATCGGCCTCAAGGAGGTTCAAAACACCCACATCCGCCGCTGGATCGCGCAGATGCACAGCGCCGGGCGCAGCGCGCGCGGCATCGCGCTCATCCTCTCGGGATGGCGCGGGTTTTACGTGTGGCTCGGTCGGCAAGGGCTGCTTGGGCACAACCCGGTGCAGGACGTGCGCGCTCCCAAGGCTGGCAAGCCCCTGCCCAAGGCGCTGGGGGTGGACGAATCGGTGCAGCTCGCCTCGCATGTGGAGGAAGCCGATCACCCCGCGCTGGAAGCGCGCGACGCCTGTATCACCGAACTGCTTTATGGATGTGGCTTGCGCATTGGCGAGCTGGTGGGCCTGGACGTCGCGGCCAGCGCCACCGCCCGCGGCTGGATCGACGCGCAGGACGGTGAAGCCCATGTGCTGGGCAAAGGCTCCAAGCGGCGCAGCGTGCCGGTGGGTCAGGCCGCGCTGGCGGCGCTGGCGCGCTGGCTTGAACAACGCCCTGCCTGGGCGGGTGTTGATGCGGCCCTGTTCATCGGCTCGCGCGGCCAGCGCCTCACGCCGCAGCACATCCGGGTGCGCCTCAAACGCCGATCGCGCCTCGCCGGCCTGGCCACACCGGTGCATCCCCACATGCTCCGTCACTCGTTCGCCAGCCACGTGCTGCAGTCCAGTGGCGACCTGCGCGCGGTGCAGGAGCTTCTTGGTCACGTCAGTATCAGCACCACGCAGGTCTACACGCGGCTGGACTTTCAACACCTGGCCAAGGTGTACGACGCGGCGCACCCGCGTGCGCACGCCAAGGGCAAACCGCCCAAGGGCTGAGGTGCTGGCGGGCGGGGCCGACAATACCCGCATGAAAACCATTCGCCTCAAGCCCGGCAAAGACCGCTCCCTCCTGCGCCGCCACCCCTGGGTGTTCGACGGTGCGATCGCCAAAGGCGGCGGTGATGCGGGTGAGACGGTGCGCGTGGAGAGCGCCGAGGGGCAGTTCCTCGCCTGGGGCGCTTTTTCACCCGCATCGAGCATCCGCGTGCGCGCCTGGAGCTTTGACGAGGCCGAGCGCATCGACGCCGACTTTTTTCGCACCACCCTCGCGCGTGCAATTGCCTTGCGCACGCGGCTGGGTATCGAGAGCGATGGCGTGCGGCTGGTGCACGGCGAGTCCGACGGCGTACCCGGTCTCATCGTCGACCGTTACGGCGACACACTGGTGGCCCAGTTCACCGCCTGCGGCGTGGAGCGTCACAAGCAGGTGATTGCCGATGCGCTGATTGAAGCCACTGGCTGCCCGCGCCTGTACGAGCGCTCCGACACCAGCAGCCGCAAGCTCGAAGGCCTGCCTGAAGTGACTGGCTGGCTGCGAGGCAGCGGCCCCACCGCGCTGGCGCTTCGCGAACACAGCTGGCAACTTGCCCTGGACATCGAGCAAGGACACAAGACCGGCTTCTATCTGGACCAGCGCGACAGCCGGTTGATCTGCAGCCAATACGCACAGCGTCTGCAGTTCAAGCAGATGCTCAACTGCTATAGCTACACCGGCGGCTTCACCGTGGCCGCGCTGGCCGGCGGGGCAGGGCACGTCACCTCCATCGATTCGTCCGCCCCGGCCTTGCAGCAGGCCGCTGCGAACGTAGCGCTCAACGGATTCGACGCGTCGCGTGCCACGTTCATGGACGCAGACGTGAACGCATCGCTGCGCTTGTTCGTGGCGGAGGGCCGGCAGTTCGACGCCATCGTCCTCGATCCGCCCAAACTCGCTCCCACCGTGGCCCACGCCGAGCGAGCTGCCCGTGCTTACAAGGACATCAACCGCCTGGCTTTCAAGCTGCTCACTCCGGGCGGCGTGCTGTTCACGTTTTCCTGCTCGGGCGGCATCGGGGTGGAGCTGTTCCACAAGATCGTGGCTTCGGCCGGGCTCGATGCCGGAGTGGATGGCGCGATCCTGCAACGTCTGGGCGGTGCCAGCGACCACCCCATGACGGTGAATTTCCCCGAAGGCGAGTACCTCAAAGGCCTGGTTGTCATGAAAAAACAGCAGGGTGTGCAGGGCTAGAAGGGCTCGCATACACTTGCGCGCTCCTTTCGACCGCCCCTTCGTTTGCCCACCTCCGACACCGTCGCGCCAGCCATGTCCCTCATCCCCGCCACCATCCTCACCGGTTTCCTCGGCTCGGGCAAAACCACGCTGCTCAAACGCGTGCTCACCGAGGCGCATGGACAGAAGATTGCAGTGATCGAGAACGAGTTTGGCGAAGAAAACATCGACAACGAAATCCTGGTGGCCGATACCACCGAGAACATCATCCAGATGAGCAACGGTTGCATCTGCTGCAGCATCCGCGACGACTTGCGCGCCACGCTGCGCGATCTGGCCGAAAAGAAGCGCAAAGGTGAACTCGTGTTCGACCGCGTGGTGATCGAGACCACCGGCCTGGCCGATCCTGGCCCGGTGGCGCAGACCTTCTTCATGGACGACGAGGTGGCCGAGCAGTACCTGCTGGACTCCATCCTCACGCTGGTGGACGCCAAACACGCCGCGCAGCAGCTCAACGACCGGCAGGAAGCGCGTCGCCAGGTGGGCTTTGCCGACCAGATCTTCATCAGCAAGGCCGATCTGGTGAGCGCCGAAGACCTTGACGCACTGACCCACCGCCTCAAGCACATGAACCCGCGCGCGCCCATGCGCGCCACCCATTTCGGCGAGGTGTCGCTCAAAGAGGTTTTCGACCTGCGCGGCTTCAACCTGAACGCCAAGCTCGACATCGATCCGGACTTCCTCAAGGCCGATGACCACGAGCACGATCACGACCACCATGACCACGAACATGGTGAGCACTGCGACCATCCCTCGCACAAACATGACCATGGTCACGATCACGGCCAAGAAGGGCCGGGTCACCACCACCACCACGACGATGATGTCAAGAGCTTCGTCTACCGCGCCACCCGCCCGTTCAATCCCGCCAAGCTCGAAGACTTCCTGGGCGCCATCGTGCAGGTCTACGGTCCACGCATGCTGCGCTACAAGGGCGTGCTCGACATGGACGGTACCGATCGCAAGGTGATCTTCCAGGGCGTGCACCAGCTGATGGGCAGCGACCTCGGTCCGCCATGGGGTGAGGGCGAGCAAAGGACCAGCAAGATGGTGTTCATCGGCATCGACCTGCCGCGGGACATCCTGGTGCAAGGTCTGGACCAGAGCCTGGTCTGATCCCCGCGCAACCGTGCTGTTTGTCTCGCTTCTCCAACGGCTGGGTTTCCCCTCTCGACCGGATTCCGGGAGCGCCGTCGCCACCTCGTTACAATCGCGCCCCATGCCGGTGGCCCGGCGGTCTTCCAGCGCAGGTGCTCGCCAACAGCCGAGCCCCGGTTCCGGGAGGGGTATAACCTCCCATCCGTCGGCCACGCCGACACAGGTTGATGCGGCCCAACCCCGCACACCGGACCCGGATCAAGCACCGTCAGGCACTGAGAGGAGACCCGTTGTGAAAGCCCCGGCTACCAAGTCAGCGAAACCAGC
>JANPKR010000486.1:0-2342 GCA_031426175.1 Hydrogenophaga sp.
CTGGCGCGCAACGGCATGCAGGCCATGCCGCAGGGCGATCCAGCGCTGGGCCATGGCGCGCGGGTGCTGCGCATCGCGGTGCACCAGACGAGGCTGCATTCGGGTCTGCGCCCGGGTGGCGACCAGCACAAGGCATGGATCACGTTTGAGGTCAGCGACCACGGACTGGGACTGAGCGCCGAGGTGCAGGCCAAGCTCTTCACACCCTTCTTCACCACCCGCACCGAGGGCATGGGCCTGGGACTGAGCCTGTGCCGCACGGTGATCGAGCAGCACGGTGGTGCGTTGACTCACGAGCCCAACCAACCGCGTGGCACCGTGTTCCGTTTCACGCTGCCAGCGCACCTATCATCACAGCCATGACCCCGCACCTCGACGCCAAGATCTACCTGGTTGATGACGACGCGGGTGTGCGCGAGGCGCTCGCCTGGTTGCTGCGTACGCGCCGGCTGGTGAGCGATGGTCACGACAGCGCCGAATCGTTTCTGGCCGACGCCAGTGTCTTGAAGCACGAACCCACGTCGCCTTGCTGCGTGTTGCTGGACGTGCGCATGCCCGGCATGAGCGGGCTGGCGGCGTTCGAACTGTTGCAGGCCCTGCCTTGGCGCGCCTGCCTGCCGGTGATCTTTCTCTCAGGGCACGCCGACGTGGCCACCGCGGTGGACGCGGTCAAACGGGGCGCCTTCGATTTTTGCGAGAAACCGTTTTCCGACAACGCACTGGTCGACCGCGTGGAGCGGGCGCTGGAACAATCGGCCCAGGTGCTGGCCCAGCGCCGCGTGCAGCGCGAACTTCAGCAGCGTCTGGCGAGTCTCACCGACCGCGAGCGCGCGGTGATGGACCTGGTGGTCGCCGGCCTGCCCAACAAGCTGGTGGCCGACCAACTCAACATCAGCGTGCGCACGGTCGAGGTTCACCGCTCACGCGTGTTCGACAAGATGGGCGTGAAGTCGGCCGTGGAGCTGGCCAATGCCCTGCGGCCTTGACGGCCCTGCCCGCTTCAGCGGTCTTCCGGCGTGTCTTTGCCCGAAGGCTGTTCCAGCTTCTGGCGCTCCACCTCATCGGGCAGCTCGCCTCCCTTGCGCCCTGAAAACATGGTCCACCACACGATGAACACCAACAACACCAGCGCGCCGAGCGCTTCAAGCAACAACAAGGTCATGGGTCTTTTCAGTCGGGTTTCTCGGTCGTTCGTGAGGGTGGGCACAAGCGGAGTGATTGTAGGAAGCCTGGTGTCTTGTGCGGTCGGCCCGGTGCAGATTCCCGCACCCGTCACCCGTCCTGGCCCGGGTGTGGTCACTGCGCCGGTGGACGCGGGCACGCTTCCGCCCGCGATCCAGCGGGGCAAGAGCCGGTGGACGCCAGTGCCTTGGAGCGAGCTGCCGGGCTGGGGCCAGGACAGCCTGCACGAGGCCTGGAACGCCTGGGTGCGCGGCTGCGAGCGGCCGGCGCCCGGCCAGGCCGGCCCGTGCGCCGAATTGCGCCAGCTCGCCATTGGCACCGCTGCCGAGCAGCAGGCCTGGGTCATGCGCCGCTACCAGCCCTACCGCGTCACCGAGGCGGATGGCAGCCTGCCCGATGGCCTGCTCACCGGTTACTACGAACCCATCATGGCGGCCAGCCGCGTGCCCACCGCCACCCACCGCACCCCGCTCTACGCACCGCCCGCCGGGCTGCGCAGCGGCCAGCCCTGGTACACCCGCCAGGAGATCGACACCCTGCCGGCAGCGCAGGCCGCGCTGCAGGGCCGCACCCTGGCCTGGCTGGCCGATCCCATCGACGCGCTGATCCTGCAGATCCAGGGTTCCGGGCGGTTGAACCTGGTGGAGGCCGACGGCCGCGCGCGCCAGGTGCGGGTGGCCTTTGCCGCGCACAACGGCCATCCGTATAGAAGTGCGAACCGGTGGCTGCTTGATCAGGGTTCCATTGGCGATGCATCTTGGGCATCCGTTAAAGCTTGGGCACTGCAGAATCCTGCAAGAGTCAATGAGTACCTGTGGAGCAACCCGCGCACCGTGTTCTTCCGCGAAGAAGCCTTGTCGGAATTCGACGCCCGCTTCGGCCCGCGCGGCGCCCAGGGTGTGCCGCTCACGCCCGGTCGATCGATCGCTGTCGATCCTCAAAGCATTCCGTACGGGACACCTGTGTGGCTTGCATCGCAAGGGCCCACGCTGAACGTGCAGAAACTGGTGATGGCCCAGGACACGGGCGGTGCCATCGTGGGCGCGGTGCGTGCCGACCTGTTCACCGGCTGGGGCGGCTGGGACGACGAGTCTTACCTCACAGCGGCAGCGCTCAAACAGCCGCTGCAGTTGTGGGTGCTGGTGCCGCGCTGACGCAGA
>JANPKR010000487.1:0-4331 GCA_031426175.1 Hydrogenophaga sp.
CGACCTCTCGGCCGGCGCGCTCAACGGCATCACCCGCAACACCGTGTTCCACATTGCCAAGGACCTGGGTATCGAGATCATCCAGAAGCGCATCACCCGCGACGAGGTCTACATCGCCGACGAGGCCTTCTTCACCGGCACCGCCGCCGAAGTGACCCCCATCCGCGAACTCGACCGCATCGAGATGGGCAAAGGCGACTACGTGGGCACCCGCGGCCCCATCACCGAGAAGATCCAGAGCGCGTTCTTCGACATCGTGAACGGCCGCAATCCGAAGTACGCCCACTGGCTCTCGAAAGTCTGATGCCATGACCACGCAAGCCATCGAGCTCAAGGCCAGCGACCTCAACGCCCAGGGCGGTGTGTTCTGCCCGAACAAGCTGGCCGACATGAAGCTGTGGAACAGCCACCCCAAGGTGTACCTGGACGTGGGCCACAGCGGTGAAGCCAAATGTCCTTATTGCGGCACCGTGTACCGCCTCAAGGCCGGCGAATCGGTTTCACACGGACACTGATCCGTCTTGTTGGTCCGCTGAAAACAGCGGTCTGGTGAAGATAATGCGTGGTTCATGGCAGCCCCCTGGCTGCCACAAGATCGCCACCTTTAGGGAAGTTTCATGATTCTGGTAACTGGCGGCGCAGGCTTCATTGGAGGCAATTTCGTGCTCGACTGGCTCGCCCAGTCGGCCGAGCCTGTCGTCAACCTCGACAAACTCACCTACGCCGGCAACCTGGAGAATCTGGCCAGCCTGCAGGGCGATACACGCCATGTGTTCGTGCAGGGCGACATCGGCGACGCCGCCCTGGTGGCCCGCCTGCTGGCCGAGCACCAGCCGCGTGCGGTGATCAACTTCGCCGCCGAGAGCCATGTGGACCGCTCCATCCATGGCGCAGAGGATTTCATCCAGACCAACATCGTGGGCACCTTCCGCTTGCTGGAGGCGGTCCGGGCACATTGGTCTGTGCTTCCCGCAGGAGAGAAGTCAGCTTTTCGATTTCTGCACGTAAGCACCGACGAGGTGTATGGCAGCCTGGCACCCGACGCGCCTGCGTTCACCGAAGCGCACGGCTTCGAGCCCAACAGCCCCTACTCGGCCAGCAAGGCCGCCAGCGACCACCTGGTCCGCGCCTGGCACCACACCCACGGGCTGCCGGTGCTCACCACCACCTGCAGCAACAACTACGGGCCCGTCCACTTCCCCGAGAAGCTCATCCCGCTCATGATCGTCAACGCACTCGCGGGCAAGCCCCTGCCGGTGTACGGCGACGGCATGCAGGTGCGCGACTGGCTCTATGTGAAAGACCACTGCAGCGCCATCCGCCGTGTGCTTGAAGGTGGCCGGTTGGGCGAGACCTACAACGTGGGCGGCTGGAACGAAAAGCCAAACCTCGAGATCGTGCGCACCGTCTGCGCCCTGCTCGACGAGCTGCGCCCGCGCAACGACGGCCAGCCCTACGCCAGTCAGATCAGCTACGTGAAAGACCGCCCCGGCCACGACCGCCGCTACGCCATCGACGCACGCAAGATCGAAAGCGAACTCGGCTGGAAGCCCGCCGAAACGTTTGAGAGCGGTATCCGCAAGACCGTGCAGTGGTACCTGGACCACCCCGATTGGGTGGCGAATGTGCAGAGCGGGGCTTATCGCGACTGGGTTCAGGCGCAGTACGCCGAGGCACCCTCGTCCAACAACACCACGCTGCCACCCAACGAACAGATGCCACACACGACATGACACCAGAACCCAACCCTATCCCTTTCGACGCTGATGACACCATTGACCTGCAAGACCTATTACTCACCGTCGCCGAAAGCGCCCGTCTGCTGTTGATCGGCCCGCTGCTGGTTGGCGCGCTGGCTTATGGTGTGACGCACCTGGTGCCACAGACGTACGAGAGCACGGCTGTGTTGAAGATCGATAATCCCACCGCATCAGAAGGAGCAGGCGAAGGCATGACGCCTGCAGCTATGGCTTCATTAATGGGCAATAGCGTAGTTCTCAATGCTTCGCTCAAGGCATTGGGGCAACTCGAAGGTGTAAACGAGCGCGAGGCCGAGGAGCGGCTGAACAAGCTACGACGCGATGTGAAAACGCAAGTGGGTCGCAACGACAAACTGCTCACCGTGACCGTCGCAGCGAACTCTCCCCAAGCGGCACAGCAAACCGCCCGCACCATCCTGAGCACGGCGTTTCAAGAGTCCCGTCCCCGGGGTGGCGAGCTGGAAAAACTGCAAGCAGAAATGTCGCTGACCAAACAGCTTTTGCTGGAACTCGAAAGCTCGGGAGAAACGCTGAAAAGCAGCCTCGAACAGGGCAGGTCCAACCCTAGCGTAGACATGGGCAAGCTCGCCGAAGCCATTTCACGACTAGCGGTGGACCGGGTGAGGCTTCAGGCCGGTCTGCACAAGCTAGAGCGGCGGGCGGCAGGCGTGTCCGAAAGCGATCTGCTTCAACCGCCCACACTGCCGCAGCGCGCGGTCGCGCCTCGCAAGGGGCTGGTAGCCATCCTGGCGACGCTGGGCAGCGGCATGGCGCTGTTACTCTTCGTCTTCTTGCGGCAAGCCTGGCGCACCGGCAACAGCACCGAGCAACAGCGCGATCGATGGTTGGCATTGCGCAAGCAATACGGGCTCAAGGCCTGATATGACGGTCGCGCTCCGTATCCTCCTCTTCGGCAAAAGCGGCCAGGTCGGCTGGGAGCTGCAGCGCAGCCTGGCGCCACTGGGCGAGTTGGTGGCGCTGGACCGGCACAGCACGCCGAGAGATGGTGGCTGCGGCGACCTCAATGACCTGCAAGGCCTTCGAGAAACCGTGGCGCGGCTGAGACCCGACGTGATCGTGAACGCAGCAGCCCACACCGCGGTGGACAAGGCCGAGAGCGAACCCGAACTGGCACGCGCTTTGAACGCCGCGGCGCCCGGGGTGCTGGCAGAAGCCGCCCACGCAGTGGGTGCCCTGCTGGTGCACTACTCCACCGATTACGTGTTTGACGGCAGCGGAAACGCGCCGTGGACCGAAGGCGCCACCACCGGGCCTCTGAGTGTGTATGGCCGGACCAAACTGGAAAGTGAACAGCTGATCGCAGCGGGAACGGCTCGCCACCTGATCTTTCGCACCAGCTGGGTCTACGCTGCGCGCGGCGGCAACTTCGCCAAGACCATGCTGCGCTTGGCCCAGGAGCGCGAACGCCTTACTGTGATCGACGACCAGTGGGGCGCGCCCACCGGCGCTGACCTGCTGGCCGACGTCACCGCCCACGCCATCCGCCAGACCCTGCGCGAGCCCCAACACGCCGGCCTTTACCACCTAGCCGCCGCCGGCGTGATCAGCTGGCATGGCTACGCCCGCTTCGTGCTCGACACAGCGCGCGCCCTGAAACCCGAGCTGGCCCTCAAAGCACGAGAAGTGGCGTCGGTCCCCACCAGCGCCTTTCCCACACCCGCGCAGCGACCGCTGAACTCCCGCCTGGACACTACCCACCTGCGCCAGACCTTCGGCCTCACGATGCCCGACTGGCAGCACGGTGTTCGGCGCATGCTTGCAGAAGTCCTTTGATCAACAAAGCCATAACCATGACCCAACGCAAAGGCATCATCCTCGCCGGGGGCTCCGGCACCCGCCTGCACCCCGCTACGCTGGCCATCAGCAAGCAGCTGCTGCCGGTGTACGACAAACCGATGATTTATTACCCGCTGAGCACCCTGATGCTCGCAGGCATCCGCGACGTGCTCGTCATCAGCACACCACAGGACACACCGCGCTTTCAGCAACTGCTGGGCGATGGCAGCGCCTTGGGTATGAACCTGCAATACGCCGTGCAGCCCAGCCCTGAAGGCTTGGCCCAAGCCTTCATCATCGGCGCCGACTTTGTGGGCAACCACCCCAGCGCGCTGGTGCTGGGCGACAACATCTACTACGGCCACGACTTCACCACCTTGCTGGCCGACGCCGATGCGCAAACCCAAGGCGCCACCGTGTTCGCTTACCACGTACAAGACCCCGAGCGCTACGGCGTGGTGGCCTTCGACAAGGCGGGAAAAGCCAGCAACATCGAAGAGAAGCCACTGCAACCCAAGAGCAACTACGCGGTAACGGGTTTGTATTTCTACGACCAGCAAGTGGTCGACATTGCCAGGGCGGTGCAACCCAGCGCGCGCGGCGAGCTGGAGATCACCGCTGTGAACCAGGCCTATCTGGACCGCGACCAGCTTAACGTGCAGATCATGCAACGCGGCTATGCCTGGCTCGACACCGGCACCCATGAAAGCTTGTTGGAAGCCAGCCAGTTCATCTCCACGCTGGAGCATCGCCAGGGCCTGAAAATCGCCTGCC
>JANPKR010000488.1:0-6234 GCA_031426175.1 Hydrogenophaga sp.
CCTGCGCCAGCCAGGCGCGGTGTTTCTCCAGGCGTTTAAGGTCATAGAGGTAATTGACCATCAAACCGTACGATTGTTTGGAACCTTTGTTCGACGGATCACCTGCCCAGTTCAGCCGCTCCACGCGGGCACCGTTGCCCAGGTGGAAACGCGCCACCGGGTCCAGCGGCTTGCCGCCCTGCATCTCCTTGCCCAGGTAGCGCGCAGCCCAGCCCAGCAAGGTCCTGCGTTCGGGAGCGGACTCGGTGAGCTGCTCCAGGTTCTCCCAGCTCTTGAGTAACTCGGCCGGTGCGTTCTTGTTCAACCACGCGCGCAAGCCGGGTATGGGCGAAAGCGTGACGAACACCTTGAGCTTGGGAAACTCCTGGTGCAGCGTCTCGACCACGCGCTTGATCAGCGAGTCGCCAAAGCTCACCCCGCGCAGACCGTTCTGGGTGTTGCTGATCGAATAAAAGATGGCAGTGTTGGCCTTGGCGATGTCGACCGCTGCAGCCTCCTCGTCCAGCAAGGGCGTGATGCAGTCGGCGATTTCGTTCATGAGCGCCACCTCCACGAAAATCAACGGCTCTTCGGGCAGGCGCGGGTGAAAGAAACCGTAGCAGCGGCGGTCACCATCGAGCCGGTTTTTCACATCGGCCCAACTGCGGATGTCGTGCACCGCCTCGTACTTGATGAGCTTTTCCACCAACGAGGCCGGCGAATCCCAGCTGATGCGGCGCAGCTCCAGAAAACCCACGTCGAACCAGGTGGAGAACATGTACTCCATCTCCACGTCGAGTGCGAGCAGGCGCTTGTCGCCCTTGAGGTGTGGCTGCATCTCGGCGCGCAGGTCGACCAGAAAACGGATGCCCTCCGGGTGGGCGCTGAAGCGCTGCAGGATGCGCCGGCGCGGCGACACCGTGGCGCGGCGGTAGAGCACCTCGGCCGCAGCTTCGTCCGGCGTCCCGACGGCGGCCGCAAACTGGGTCTGGGCGATCTTGATCTGTTCGGCGTCGGCCACGAAGTGTTCGCTCATGAGCAGCCAGAGGTCGCGTCGCTCGGGCGGAGCGGCCTTGGCGTACCAGAGCATCAGCGCCTGGGCGCGGCTGCCACCTTCAACCTCGCTGAGCATCGGATCCACGATGCCCTTGAGCTGCTCCAGCAGGCGCCGCAACTGGCGCGGGGACATGGCCTCGTCGTCGTGTCGCAGCGCGCCCTTGAGCCGCTCCTGGGTCGAACGCACACCGACCTTCCCACCGGCGCGCAACATGGCAGCGCCCTTCTCCAACCATTCAGCGGTGTTCATGCGGTGATCCTCGACGTGTTGTTGCGCGCGAGTTCGCGCAAGGCCACGCGCTGGCGCGTGAGATGGGTGCGCATGGCGGCCTCGGCGCCTTGAGCGTCGCGCGCCTTGATCGCAGCAAACACCGCCATGTGCTCGGACAGGCTTTGATCAAGTCGGCCCGGCGCGTGCAGCTGCTGCAGACGCGCCAGCTTGACGATCTTGCGCAGATCACTGATCACCTGCGCCAGCCAGCGGTTGTTGGCCAAGGTGATGATGGCTTCGTGGATGGCGAAGTTGGCCTGGTAGTAGTCGTTGATGCGGCGCGCCTTGGCGCAACGGTTGAGGCGGTCGTGCATCTGCTCCAGCGCCACCATGTCGGCGTCGGTGGCGTTGCTGGCCGCCTCAAACGCGCACCGCCCTTCGAGCAAGGCGATGACCGGGAAGATCTCGTCCAGGTCGCGTTCGGTGATCTGGTTGACGAAACACCCACGGCGCGGCTCATGGCGCACCAGGCCTTCGGCAGCCAACACCTTCAGCGCCTCGCGCAGCGGCGTGCGTGAAATCGCCCACTCGCCGCAGAGCGCAAGCTCGTCGATGAAGCTGCCGGGCGCGAGCACGCCGTCGAAGATGCGCTCGCGCAGCTTGGCGGCCACTTCGTCGTGCAGGGAGTTGAGCACCAGTCGCATGGGGTCGGAATCTGTTCGTAATCACCCGTAATTACGAGCGATGATAAAAAATCCCCGGCCATCCGAACCGGGGATTTACCCTTGCAGGCGATCAATGGCGCTCAGGTGCGCCGGCCAAACCACCACCACATGAAGGCACCCGCAACGATCATGGGTACACACAACCACTGGCCCATGCTCATGCCCAGCGTGAGCAGTCCCAGGTGGGCGTCGGGCTCGCGGAAGTACTCCGCGATGAAACGGAACACGCCGTAGCCCATGAGGAACACAGCCGACACCTGCCCTCGGGCTCGCGGCTTGCGCGCATAGAGCCACAGCAGTACGAAGAGCAACAAGCCTTCGAGCAGGAACTGATAGACCTGCGAAGGATGACGCGGCAGGTCGCCAGCGCCGCGAAACACCATGCCCCAGGGCAACGATGGGTCAGCAACTCGGCCCCAAAGTTCACCGTTGATGAAGTTGCCCACGCGCCCGGCGGCCAGGCCGGTGGGAACGCAAGGCGCCACGAAATCCATGACTTCCATGAAGGGGCGGCGGCGACTGCGGGCATACCAGACCATGGCCAGCATCACGCCCAGCAGGCCGCCGTGAAAACTCATGCCGCCCTGCCAGATCGCAAAGACCTCCAGCGGGTTCGACAAGTAATAGGCCGGCTTGTAGAACAGGCAGTAGCCGATGCGCCCACCCGCCACCACACCGAGCACGCCGAGGAACAGGATGTCCTCCACATCGCGGCGAGTCCACGGTGGGTTGGTCACGCTGGCAAAGGGTTGGTGGCGCAGGCGCAGGTTGGCCAGCCACATGAAGAGGCCAAAGGCCGCCAGGTAGGTGAGGCCGTACCAGTGGATGGCCAGCGGGCCGAGTTGAAGCGCGACGGGGTCGATGTGGGGATGTTGGAGCATGCGCGGGATTGTCGCAGCGATCTGGCGCCGGGCCAGTACGAACTCTGTGCCTTGCAGGGAGGAGAGCCACCAATTGCAGTGCTCTTTTTTATGCTTTCAGACCGGCTGCGCCAGCATGAGTGCGAGTTTTTCGCCCAGGGCGTCGAGCCTGAACGGCTTGGCCATGAAATCGTCCATGCCAGCGGCCATGCAACGCTGCCGGTCACTCTCGTACGCATTGGCGGTCAAGGCAATGATGCAGGGCTGGCGAATGTCCAGGCCACGAATGAAGTGTGTGGTCTGAACACCGTCCATCCCCGGCATCTGCAAGTCCATGAGCACAATGTCCACATCGCCCGCGCTGACACGGGTGACAGCATCCTCGCCGCAGGCCGCTGATTCTGCGGTCACGCCCAGCCTTTCCAGCATCGCCAGCGCCAGGGTGCGGTTGATCCGGTCATCATCAACCACCAGCACGAGGCACCTGTTGGTGGCCGACTCGCTGGCCGGTTTCGCGGCGGGCCTGGGAGCCACGGGTGCGGGCGCATCGCAGGGTGCGAGCTCCAACGCCACGCTGAACCGGAAAACCGAGCCTTTGCCCACCCGGCTCGTCACGGAGATCTCTCCATCCATCGCCAAGCACAGGCGCGCCGAAATGGCCAAGCCCATCCCGCTGCCCCCGTATTTGCGCGTGGTGGACGAATCAACCTGCGAGAACTCTTTGAACAGGCGGTCCAGCCGGTCGTTGGGAATGCCGATACCTGTGTCTTCAACGGCGATGTCCAGCATGAGCATGTCGGCGAGCTGGCGCACCGATACGTTCACATGTATCCGGCCTTGCGATGTGAACTTGATGGCATTCGCCAGCAGGTTGGAAAGCACCTGGCGCAGTCGTGTGCGGTCGCCCCGCACATGGGTCGGCAGCGCGGGCGCCAAGGTATGTTCCAGGGCCAACGATTTGCGCTCGGCCATCGGCCGGTAAAGCGCCAGGGTGCTGGAAACCGCGTCTTCAAGATCGAAATCCCGGTGTTCGAGCTCGAGGTGCCCGGCCTCGATCTTGGAGAAGTCCAGGATGTCGTTGAGCAGAACCAGAAGCGTGTCGCCCGAACTGTGGATCGCACCGAGATAGTCGCTCTGCTCAGTGGTCAGTGCGGTCGTCTCCAGCAACTGCGTCATGCCCAGAATGCCGTTCAAAGGCGTGCGTATCTCGTGGCTCATCATGGCCAGGAATTCACTCTTGGCGCGGGTCGAGGCCTCGGCTCGGTCCAGCGCCTGCTGCAGTTCGGCGGTGCGCTCGACCACCTGCTGTTCCAGATCGTCGGCCAACTGCTGCAGAGAACGGTTGGCCTGAAACAGCGCCAGGCTTTTTGCTTCCAGCAGCCGCTCCGCCTCTGCGCGGGCCGTCCGTTCACGTTCGATGCGGCGGGTGTATTTGGCGACTTCGGCTTCGTCCATGGCGGTCAGCTCTGTCGGGTGAGGTGAAAGCGGTGGCTGGCCCCGTGTGCAGCCGGCTCGCGGGTGATAACGATCTGCTCACCGAAGTGGGCCACACACCCTTGCATGAGGCCCTCGGCAAGGTCCTCGAAATGCCTGGGCGAGTGGTAGAGCAGCACGAGCTTCTGCGGGTCATGGTGCTCCACATCGAAGCTGGGCAGCTCCGCATCCGGATAAAGCTTGAGCACCTCCACGTGGATGATGTCCTCGATGCCGGAGAGGAACTGGAACGCGTTGTCGACGCCTTGAAAAAAGCCGGGAAAGCCAATCACGAAGCGACCAAAGAGGTGCTTTCCGAACGCACGGACCAGGTCCGTCACGGCAATGCCACTGTGCTGGGACAGGGCGACCACCATTGCCACCATTTCCTGGTGCGGATAGGTGCCCACCGCGGTGTAGGCACCGCCATGCGGCAGTTGGGCGTCATCGATGACGTCATCAACCATGTCGGCAGAGAACTGCTCCTCCACCATGCCCAGAAATTCGGTGAAAACGACGCCCTTCATGGCCTCCTCCAGTCAAGGGAGCGCCGGCAACGTCTGATTGCCTCCGATCACCCCCTCTGATCAATTTCGGCTGCGGCTTGAGAAACTGAAACTTTGTTCGTCAGCGCAGGCCGGCGTCGCCCTGACTTTCGGCGCGCTGGCTGGCCAACCCTCAGCAGGGACTGGAGAGCCAGTTGCTCGGCCACCAGCAAGTGGCCCAACCACACGTCCTGCACCAGATCGAACAGCGCCCTCAAAGAGCAGCGACCGGCGCAGTGCTGCTGCCTGGGGTCTCGATCGCAAAGCTGATGAAGTGCGCCAGCGCCGGGCTCACTGCATCCTCACGCCACACCAGGCTGGTCTCGCACGCCGGCACCGCCCTCGCCCGCGGCCAGGCCACCGACCGGTACACCACCCCTGGCCGCTGGAACTGGCGCACGCTCTGCGGCACCCAGGCAATGCCCAGTCCAGCGGACACCAGGTTCACGATGGTCTGCATCTGGATGGCCTCTTGCGACACCTGCGGCACATGCCCGGCGGCGTTGTAAAGCGCAAAGATCGCGTCGAAGAGCGAGGGCAGGATGCGGCGGGGAAAGATCACGAGGGGCTCGGCCAGCAGGCTTCTGAGCGCAGGTCGTTCCTCGGCCGCCAACGGATGGGATTCGGGCAAGGCCACCACCAGCGGTTCGCTGGCGATCAGCGCCTGCGCCAGGCCCGGGACGGTGAAACCGGGCGAGTGCAACACAAAGCCGGCGTCCACCTCACCACGCGCGAGCAGCTCCAGCTGCACATCACCCGTGGCCTCGATCAGCTCCAGCGCCACCTGCGGCCATTGCTCGCGAAACGCTCGCACCCAACGCGGCAACAGCTCAAAGCCCACCGTGGACACAAAAGCCAGCCGAAGCCGGCCCAGCTCACCCGCGGCGGCAGCGCGGGCCAGTTCGGGCAAGGCCTGAGCCCGGGTCAGCAGCTCGCGTACCTCGGGCAGCAGGGCCGCGCCGGCTGGTGTGATCTGCACGCTGCGCTGGGTGCGCTCGAACAGGCGCACGCCCAGCACGGCTTCCAGCCCGGCGATGGCCTGGGTGAGCGGCGGCTGGGTCATGTGCAGGCGCGCAGCGGCGCGGCCGAAGTGAAGCTCTTCGGCCAACGCCACAAACTGGCGCCACTGGCGCAATTCAATGCGCAACGATCTGGCTAACTCATTCATACGCTGAGCGTATCAAACAGTTCCCTCGAAGCAATTGGAAAGCGCCCGGGTGCTGCCGCATACTTGGCCCTCTTTTCCCCACCCCACGAGACAAGACCATGGCCGACAACAAATCCATTCCGATCAAACCCATCAACAGCCGAAGCGCCAACATCACGCAAGGCAAGTCGCGTGCGCCCAACCGCTCCATGTACTACGCCATGGGCTACGAGGAAGG